>NZ_JBAPPI010000625.1:0-6742 GCF_049280035.1 Mycobacterium sp.
GATGAACGCGCGCGGTGGCACGCCCGCTGGTCATGGTCCAGGCCCGGCACTGGGTAACTAGCGACTGATCCAGCGAAACCCGTCCGCTCGGCGCAGCCGCGATCACCGCGTACACGATGCCGCCCGCGCCGGATCCCGAAATGCCTTGAGCGGATTGCCCGTGACCGCCGGCCGGGTCGGCCAGCGCCGCGCAGCGCGCAGGGGCCGATGCGCTATTCCCGCCAAGACCCCAGATCGCCGGTGGCGCGGCCTCGCCCGAAACCGCGGTCACCTCATAGCCAGGCGGCAGTTCGCGTCCCACCCGTCTGATGTTGGCGGGGTCGATGTGGCGAGCCGGAGTGGTACCCGACGGCGCCGGCGCGGGTTGGCGTGCGTGCGCACATGAGACGAGCAGCAGGACAACGACAACCACCGCAGCGGCCCAGGGCCGCATGCTAGCCGACAGCCCGAATAACTTGGCGCGCAGCGTGTTTGATCTTATTCGTCATGTCACGGCTCAACGAAATCTCGCGCGGGTCGGGCACGTCGATGACGGTGGTGACCACGCCCACGTCGTCGCGCTCCCAGAAAGCGCCATAGTGGTCCATGATCGTCCGCATCGCCACGTTGTCGGCGAGCATCCGGCCGGAGAACTTTTCAACTCCGTCGACCCGAGCGGCGACGGAGAGCGCGGCGATCAAGAAGGAACCGATACCGCGGCCTTGGTAGGCATCCGCGACGGTGAACGCGATCTCAGCGATGGTGGGATCGTGATCGTCTCGAACAAAGCGCGCGTCGGCGACCGGGTTGCCCTCCTCATCGGTCATCACCCACACGAAGTGGTCGACGTAGTCGACCTCGGCCAAGTAGTCCATCAGCGCCGGGCTGGGCACGCGCGGTGACATGAACCGCCGGTACAGCGTCTCGCTGGAGAACCAGACGTGCCCCTGCATGGTTCGCACGCTGTCGCCGGGCAACACCGGACGAAGCAGCAGTTCTGTTCCGTCGCGCATCCGAACTGGGATCGGCGTGAGGAAGGCGGCGAGTCGCTGCCGGACGGTGCGCACCAGCCGGCCCATGATTCCCGGGATGTGCACCATCCGGGCGAAGGCGTCGTTGTCACCGATCCAGCCGGCCAACGGCTCGGTCGTGGTCACGGTCGCCGTCCGCGGGATGTCGCGCAGCAGGGCAATCTCGCCGACGATCGTGCCGGCGGAAACATGCTCGACGGTCACCACGTCGTCGTCGCCGACGTGCTTGATCTCGGCGGTACCCGACGAGATGAGCAGAAAGGAAACCGCTTGCTCACCCTGCTGCATGAGCACCTGGCAGGCAGCGGCTCGCAGCGGTTGCAGGCTCGCCGCCAACGGCATCAGGTCCTCTGGCGGACATCCCTTGAAGATGTCCAATCCGGCCAGTTCGTCGGCGCGCAGCGCGGTCAGTTCGGTCACAATGCCTAATCCGCCCCTGTCGCCGTCCGATGCTGCCAGGTTATGGGCTGGGTTCGGTTCGCAGCAAGGATGGTCTGGCAAGTCCCGCCCCGGATGCGCACTTCAGTCGCGGCCGGTCCAGACTCACGGGATGGACATCACCGACGATCCACTGGCAATAACCCGCAATCTGCTCGATCGCAGAGCTACCGTGCGGCACGGTTTCCTGGACGTGCTAGGCGAATCAACGGCGGTGCAAGTCCCCACATTCGCCCAGCGCGCGATGAACAGCCCGTTGGTGGCGGGCGTCTACGAACGACTGTGGCGCCCGGTCGCGTTTTACGTCGCCAGCGGTGTCACCACCGGCGCCGAGCAACGCCGCGCCGCCGACGCATTACGTTTGTCCGGTGCGCATAGGTTGCTCGACATCGCTTGCGGCCCAGGTAATTTCACCGGCAAGTTAGCGCAACAGCTGCCCGACGGCGGGCTTGCCGTCGGATTGGACATCTCCGAACCGATGTTGACTCGCGCCGTGCTGGACAACAGCGGACCACGCACCTGTTACGTCCGCGGGGACGCGGGCACGCTGCCGTTCGGCGATGAAACTTTCGACGCCGTCTGCTGTTTCGGCGCCCTCTATCTGATGCCCGAACCGTTCCAGGTGGCCCGCGAGATGGTGCGGGTGCTCACGCCGGGCGGTCGGGTGGCGATACTCACCAGCTACGCCGGGCAATCGGCGCCGGTCCGGCACGCGTTGATCGCGGGTGCCCGGGTCATCGGGCTGCGCATGTTCGATCGACATGCGTTCGTCGACCTTTTTACCTCTGCCGGCCTAGTCGACGTCGAGCAGCAGACCCAACGCAGCTTGCAGTTTGTGACGGCCCGCAAGCCCGGGTGACCGGGGGTCAGCCGATCGAGTAGAAACCCTCTTCGGTCGGCTCCGCGGCGAAGGCTCCCCGAGCGGCCATGGCATGAGATTTGAACACGTGCGCGGCGGCGCTCGGCCGGTGTCGAACCGGGACGAACCTGCAATTCAGCTTCGGCGGATGGCGCCGACCCCAGAGCAGAACGTCGGTCGCATTGCCCTTGCGGGTCGCGAGCACCAGCCGACGGAGGTGTTCGTTTGCCACGAACACATCGGTTGCGACGGCAAGCACGTGTGGCCGGGACGGACTTCCCGCGCAATCCGGTCCGGCCGCCGTGGTCGCGACTCTGGCGCCCAATATCCGTATCGGCCGGTCGTCAATGGCCCCTCCACGGTCGCCGTCGACCGCGACCGTGACATTCCATCCCGCCATCGCCCGATCGAAAATCAGCCCGCCGATCGACGTGACCAGATCGGCGATGTCGGTCGCGACCACATGCAGCCGGTACCGGCCGGAGTCCTCCGCCGCCCGACCCGGCGACGTGGCGGCTCGCAGCGCAGGCGGGCTATTCGGTTGGGTAAGCGGGCTGGCGGGAGCGGCCACGTGCTGTCCGTTCGACTGATTTGACGAATTTGATTGACACTACGAATATAGAGTAGCCTGATGTGAAACGAAAACCTAGTACACCGCGCAGATCTGCTGTGACACCAAAATCGCCCGTCACCGGCCGCTACACTGCCGCCATACCAAAGAGACGCAAGCCGAATCCGGACCAGCGCCGCCGCGAACTGTGCGATGCAGCGATCCAGCTGCTGGCCGACGACGGCGCCAAGGGCCTGAGCCATCTCAAAGTCGACGCACGCGCCGGCGTGCCCGATGGCACCACCTCGTTCTACTTCCGCACCCGCTCAGCATTACTGCGCGCGGTTGCCGAGCGGATGGTCGAGCTCGACCTGGCCGCGTTGCAGTCGGTTGCCGACCGGGCCGGCCTGGACGACGGGGCGTCGGCCTCCACCCTGGCAAACCTGGTCATCCAGTCCGGGGAAGAGCCGCAGCTAAGCCGAACCAAGGCTCGCTATGAGCTGACCATGCAGGCGACCCGCGATCCGGCGATTGCCGCAACCCTGCAGCGCGCCACCGACGCATTCACCAGGCTGCATCACGAAATCCTTGTGCAGCTGCTGCCGCACGGCGCCGATTTGGACCCCGCCGTCGTCGACGATCTGAGCAACGTCACGCTGACGTTCATCAACGGCCTTTTGCTGCGCTTCGCCCACGGCGATCGGATCATCGACAGCCCAGAACGGCTTGACGGCGTCCTTTCGGCCATCGTGACCGGGATCTTGCGCAGCGAGCAGCAGGGACGGCTCACCCACGACGGCGCCTCGCGGCAGCCACGTCGGGGCCGATCGTCGCCAAGCCGCTAAAGCGGCGGGTTCTTGCCGAAATACAGGCGCATATGGTTCTCTACGGTAATAGAGTTAATCCGGCGCCTGAGCCGGCGAGCACAGTTCTTTTAAGCAGAAAGTACAAATCGCCCGAACCGCCCCAGACGCTGACACACTGGCGGCATGCGGCGCACCTGGGTGTGGAAGTTGTAGCGAAAGGCGAGATTTCGTGACGATCAGCACCGGCTTGGACGTCCAGGACGTCTATTACGACCCCTACGACGTCGTCCTCAACGCCGACCCCTATCCGATGTTCCGCCGACTGCGCGAGCAGGCGCCGTTGTACTACAACTCTCAGCATGACTTCTACGCGCTGAGCCGGTTCGCCGATGTCGACAGGGGCCTGGTGGACCACGGCACGTTCAGTTCAGCGCGGGGCATCATCCTGGAGTTGATCAAGGCCAACCTCGACATCCCGCCAGGCCTGCTCATCATGGAAGATCCGCCGATCCATGACGTGCACCGCAAGCTGCTGGCCCGCATGTTCACCCCGCGCAAAATCGCTGCGCTCGAGCCGCAGATACGCGAATTCTGCGCCCAGTCACTGGACCCGCTGATCGGAACAGGACGCATCGACTTCGTCGCCGATCTGGGAGCCCAGATGCCGATGAAGGTCATCAGCATGCTGCTCGGCATCCCGGAAGACGACCAGGAATTCATCCGCGACCAGACCAACGCGCAGATGCGCACCGAAGCCGGCAAACCTATGAACGCCGACCACGGCTTGGCCACCGGCGAGGTCTTCGCCGCCTACATTGATTGGCGCGCCACCCATCCGTCTGATGACATCATGACCGAACTGCTCAACGTCGAGTTCGTCGACGAGACCGGCACCACCCGCCGACTGACCCGCGACGAATTGCTGATCTACCTCAACGTGGTGGCCGGCGCAGGCAACGAGACCACAACGCGGCTGATCGGTTGGGCCGGAAAGGTTCTCGCTGAACATGCGGATCAGCGCAGCGAACTGGTTGACAACCCTGCGCTGATACCGCAGGCCGTCGAGGAACTGCTGCGCTTCGAACCACCGGCCCCGCATGCTGCCCGGTATGTGACACGCGACATCAGCTTCTACGATCGAACGGTGCCCGAAGGCAGCGTGATGATGATGCTGATCGGCGCCGCCTGCCGCGACCATCGCCAATTCGGTTCGGACAGCGAGGAATTCAACATCCACCGGCCGGCTCATCAGCACCTGGCCTTCAGCGTCGGAACCCACTTCTGTCTGGGCTCGGCGTTGGCACGCCTAGAAGGCCGAATCGCTCTAGAAGAGATCCTCACACGCTTTCCGGACTGGGAAGTCGATCTGCCGAATGCCCGCCTCAGCCCGACGTCGACGGTGCGAGGGTGGGAGTCGATGCCGGCCCGGACACCATGAGGCATCGATGCGGGCAGCTTACTCAAATAATCACCAACTAAGCAGGAGATGACTAATGCCCGAATACGACTACGAAGAACTGAAGAAGGAAGCCGAGCAGTACATCAGGTTCGAGAAGGACAAGAAGAACAGGATCGCCTATATCACCTTCGATCGTCCTGAGGCGCAGAACTCCACCACCCTGGGCATGCGGCAGAACTACGCGGACCTGATCCATAAGTGCAACGTCGACGACGACGTCAAGGTCGTGGTGATCCGTGGCGAGGGGCAAGACTTCGGCAGCGGCGGGGACTTGCCCGAGCAGCGTCCGATGCTGGAGAACCCGGGCCTGCCGCTGCTGCATGAACTCGCCATCAACGACGACGACGTCAAGTACCCGCCCGGCGGCTCATACCGCTATCTGTCCACCGTCACCGACTTCTATGCCAAGGCGCGCGCCGGAAACCGCCCACTTCAGGAGCTTCGCAAGATCAGCATCATCGAGGCCAAGGGGTATTGCTACGGGTGGCACTTCTACCAGGCCGGCGACGCCGATCTGGTGATCTCTTCTGACGACGCGCTTTTCGGGCATCCCGCCTTCCGCTACGTCGGCTGGGGACCACGCCTGTGGTGGTGGGCCGAGACGATGGGCCTGCGGAAGTTCTCCGAAATGCTGTTCACCGGACGTCCGTTCAGCGCGAAAGAAATGTACGAGTGCGGCTTCATCAACAGCGTCGTGCCCCGCGACAAGCTGGAGGACGAAACGCTGAAATACGCGCTGGCGTGCTCGAAGTCGCGCCCGACCGACACCGTCGCGGTGCAGAAGACGTTCCTGGAGCTCTACAAGCAGCACAAGGGCGAGTACTTCGGCAGCCTGCTCACCGGGATGGTCGAGGGCATGCTGCCGATGATCCAAAACGACGCGCAAGAGGTTGACCTCACCGAGGGCACCTTCGAAAAGGGCCTGAACAACGTCGTCAAGGACAACGACCTGAACTTCCCGCCGGAGTGGCGGCTCAGCCGCTCGGGACGAAACAAGCCCTGACGTTTCGAGGGAGTGCATGTCGACACTGACTGGTATCAGGCTCGTCGAGCTGGCCGAATCGGTCGCCGGAGAATACTGCGGGAAATTACTCGCGGACTTCGGCGCCGAGGTGATCAAGATCGAACGTCCACCCTGCGGCAGCCCGACTCGGGCGATGGCCCCGATCATCGGTGATGGCGGCGGGCCCGAGCGCAGCGCACTGTTCGCCTACCTGAACACCAACAAGCGTTCGGTCTTACTCGACGTCAGCTCAGCCGATGAGATCGAGAAGCTGCACCGGATCATTGCCACGGCCGATGCGGTCGTCGACGATCACGCACCGTCTTGGTCCGAATCGGTTGGCTTGTCGGCGGCCGAGTTTCCGCGCCGGCACCCCGCCGTGGTGTTCTGTTCCATCACCCCATATGGCGCTCAGGCCCCGCCGGAATTCGAGAATGCCAAGAGCATCAACGTATTCAACAGCAGCGGATGGGGCTACCACACACCCAGCCACGCCGACCCTGCCAAGCCGCCGTTGAAGGGGCCCGGCCGTTTCCTCGCCGACTACGAAGCCGGGCTCGACGCGGCACTGTGTGTAGCCGCATCGCTGTTCTGGCAGCTGCACAGTGGGCGCGGCC
>NZ_JBAPPI010000626.1:0-9453 GCF_049280035.1 Mycobacterium sp.
GACCGTCACCCCGTCGGGCCACGGCAACCGCCACGACCGCGAATCCAGGCCGGCCGCCAGAATCACCACCTGGCGCACGCCTGCCTCGGTGGCGTCGATGAAGAACTCGTCGAAAAACGCTGTCCGCGAAGCCATGTAGTCGCGCATGCCCTGCATCCGCAACGGCACATCGGGGGCGACCTTCGCAATCTCGTCGGGCAGGTCCGGGTTGCCGAACCAATTCCACATGCCGTCGCCGGCGGCCTCCAGGAACACCCGCGCGAACGGATCGTCGATCAGCGGATCGTCGCTCTCGGTGTCCGCCATCCGGGCCGCCGCTACACCTAGCGCCGTCGCGCCCACGCTCTCGGTGATCTCCCAGCTGTCATTATCGGTTCTCGCCACGTTCACTTCCTCTCACTCAGCCGCACGCCACCCGCGGAGGGTACCCGCGCTGGCTGTGAGCGAAGCTAAGAATCTAGGCAGCCAAGTGGCGGCCATCCTGGCCCGACCAGCGGCTTGAGGAGATCGTCGACGAGCGTTGCGCGGCGCTGAACGTCTCAGCGTCGCGGGTGTCGATACGCAGCAAGTTGATCGCGTCGCCCTGGTATGCGTCGTGGCCGTGCGGCAGGATGCGGTCCATGGGTCTGGACGATCGATTGGAGCAGAAGCAGGCCGCGGCGTTCCTGGCCGAGCAGGAGCAGGCCCGTTTCCCGGACGAGGAAGCCGCGCCGGAGTCGACCGGCCCGGTCGGCGCGGTGGCGTTGGCCTGGCTGCCAGCCGGCGACTACGAGCAGGCGGTGCAGCTATGGCCGGAGCTAGCCGAGAGCGACCGGGTGCGTGGCCCGGACGGGCCGGTTCCGCACTGGCAGTACTGCAGGATGTTGCAGCAGATTCTGATCGACTATGCCGAGGCAGGCATACCCGCGCTGACGATCGCGCCGGTGCGGGTCGCACCATTTACCGCCTGGTGCGCTGAACGGGACCGGCATCCCGACTCGGCCGAAACCCGGGCCGAATATGCCGCGCAGTTGGGCGCCAGGGCCGACCCTGATTTGATTGCTTGGCCGCCGGGCCGCAACGAGCCGTGCTGGTGCGGGTCGGGGCGAAAGTACAAGAAATGTTGCGCGGCAACATTATTCGTCGATACAGATCTGCCGAAATGAAGACCACACGCTTGCGAGTGGTGTTGTGTGACGTGGAGCCGGCGGTGGCGCGGACGATCGATGTGCCCGCGTCGGCGATTCTGCCCGAGTTGCACGATCTGCTCCAGGCGGCGATCGGGTGGACCGACTCACATCTACACCAGTTCGTCACGGCGGACGCGACCTACGGCATGGAGATTCCCGGCGCCGACGTCTGGCCAGAGGATCAGCGTGACGAGGACGACGCGCGGCTGGTCGATCTGGGAAGCAAGTTCGAGTATCGCTACGACTTCGGCGACGGCTGGACCCATGACGTCCAGGTACTCGGCCCGGGCGATTCGGCACCGAGCTGCGTCGACGGCTACGGCGCCTGCCCGCCCGAGGACTGCGGCGGGCCCGGCGGGTATGCCGAGCTGCTGGACACCCTCGCCGACCCGGGCCACCCCGACCACGAGCACATGCGCGGCTGGGTCGGCAACCGGCTGCGTCCGTTCGACCGCGCCGCGACCGACCAAAGGGTGCGCCGGGTCGTCGGTGAGGTGCCCGAAAGTGTGCGGCTACTCCTCGATCTCACCGCTGACGGCGTCAAACTCACACCAGGTGGGCGGCTACCCCGAGCGGTGGTGCGCGATATGCAACAACACCGCCCACACTGGCATCCGCTCGGCCGGCCCGCCGCAATTGAGGACGACCTACAGCCCCTGTTGACGCTGCATGACCTGCTGCGCGGGGTGGGACTGCTACGGCTGCGCCACGGTGTGCTCGCACCTACCCGCGCCGCCAATGGTGACCTCGCCGTGGTGCGGCGACTCCGATCGGCCTTTGATCCCAACACCTTTGGCACTGAAATCACCGAGCTGACGATCGGAGTACTGGCCGCGCGCGGTCCGCTCCCCCTCGCGCGGCTCGCGGCACACGTGCATCAGCTGCTCGGCTACGGCTGGCAGCGCGTCGCCGAAGCTGACGTGAAGACCGCGGTGGCCCAGCTCGCCGCGACCATGGAGGCGCTCGACCTGATCGACAACAGCAATTGGCACGCCTGGGCGGCTGGGCCATCGGCCCGATCGCTGCTTCCCCGCGCGAATATGCTCGCCGACATCTGGGCTGACGACGGGCAGCAGCCCGATGGCTATACGACGTGAAATCAACGGCTTTTCAACGACATACGACAATGGCTCGCCGCTGCCCGTGGCGATCAAACCAGCCCGAGTTTGTTCCGTTAGCCGGCACAGTCGACCGCGACCTCAAGGGCGCCACAAATCTCACGCATCCGAGCATCAGCAAGCCGGCCGAGCGGTTGACCAAGGAAGGGAGGCGATCCCATCACCGTCGGGATGGACTGGACTGCGGTGCGGCATTGTCCGAGCGTTCAGCCTGGACCCAGACGGCGCAGCAGCAATGCGAAGAATCTAGGCCGTCGCTGCGAGCAGGGCGGCCAGGTGACGGCGATACCTGATGCGTCCCTCGGGTGTCAACGACGTCCATAGCCGGCCTGCGTCGGGCTGACCCCAAACATATTGCGCCGCGGCCAGTTTAGTAATGTCTGCAATCAATGCATCGGGGTGCTGCTGGAGACAGTGAGCGAGCAGACCCAGCTCGATCTCCTCGATCGCGTCCAGGCAGGTGCACAACATCAATCGCGACCGGGTAGCGATGAGCTGGTCGAACTCGCCGGGGTGGTCTTCCGCGAGCACCAGACGACCAGCGTCGTTCCCGACCGGGTCGGGGGTATTGACCGCCATGGCAATCCCGAGGATGACCGCGGCGGCCAGGAATTCCACCGCGTAGGCAAGCGGGGTTCCCAGCGGCAGCACCCACTCCAAGCCGTAGGCCGTCCCGACAAACACGACGAACACCAGCCAGGTGAATAGCCACCGTCGCTTCGTTCTTTGGCGACGACGCAGCCGCACACCCAACGCCCGCCGCTGGCGGACCAGCACCAAAATGGGCAGATAGATCGTCGCCAAGATGATCACCACGGCGATCGCAAATCCCGATCCGGTCAGCCCGCCGCCGGTTAGCGCCGCCATCGCGGCGGCTCCGCCCACGACGGCGAGCGGCTGGATCCATCGCGGCGCTTTGACCACGGCAGCGAGCACTCGCCGGGTGTCCAAAACATCCGCCACCGAGCCGACCGGATCATCGAGTGCCATATCCGTCTTTCCGCTCCCCCGGCCCCGGCCAAGACCAGCTGCCGGGGCGCCGAGCGTAACACCGGGGCGACCCGCGGACCGCCGGTTTCTCCACGTCAGGCGCTCAGTTCAGCGCGCCGCCAAGCAAACACACACATGCCAAGAAGGTGACACGTGTCACCTCGTGAGGGCGCTGAACGGTTCGTCAGCTAGGCTGATGAGCAACGTTGGCGTCACCAACACAGATGCTGACAACGTCGTGGAATGCTCCATCATCCACAGGTACCCACCGGGTCCCGATGATTCGTGCATCCAGCACAAGCTTTTTCGCGGCGATCGATTTTGCCCACCGGCAATCTCGCCACATTGTGCTGACCGCCGAATGACACTGATGCCGTCGCGGCGACGCGGCACACCCGATGCCCGAGAGGCACCGAAACCATGACTACCCAAAGAACTTTCGCCGACCTCGGCGTACCCACACGCCTGATCAACGAGCTCGGCGCGCAAGGAATCGTCACGCCGTTCCCGATCCAGGTCGACACCCTGCCCGACACCCTCGCCGGCCGTGATGTCCTCGGCCGCGGCAAGACCGGCAGCGGCAAGACGCTGGCGTTTTCCATCCCGCTGGTCGCCCGGCTCGAGTCGGGCAAGCGGCGGCCCTCACGGCCGTCCGGCCTGGTGCTGGCGCCCACTCGTGAGCTGGCAACCCAGATCACCGCGGTGCTCGCCCCGCTGGCAGCCGCCCACGACCTCAAGGTCGGCACGATCTTCGGCGGCGTGCCGCAAAACCGTCAGGTTGCCGCGCTGAGATCAGGGCTCGACATCGTCGTCGCCTGCCCGGGCCGGCTGGAAGACCTGATGCGGCAACGCCTGATCAGCCTCGACTCGGTCGAGATCACCGTGCTCGACGAAGCCGACCACATGGCCGACCTCGGCTTTCTGCCGGGTGTCATCCGCATCCTGGCCGCCACCCCGGCCGGCGGTCAGCGCATGCTGTTCTCCGCCACGCTCGACAACGGCGTGGACAAACTGGTCAAGCGGTTCCTGCGCAACGAGACGACACACTCCGTCGACGATGTGAACTCGCCGGTGGCTGAGATGACCCACCACGTCTTTCACGTCGCGGGGGCCGACGCCAAAAAGGAGCTGATACATCGGCTCGCTTCCGGCAGCGGCCGCCGAATCCTGTTCATGCGCACCAAACATCAGGCTCGTAAACTGGCCCGCCAGCTCACCGAGGCGGGAGTCCCCTCAGTTGATCTGCACGGCAATCTGTCTCAGCCCGCACGGGACCGCAACCTCGCCGCATTCAGCTCCGGCACCTCACGTGTGCTGGTAGCCACCGACATCGCCGCGCGCGGTGTGCACGTCGACGACGTCGAGCTGGTGGTGCACGTGGACCCACCGGCCGAGCACAAGGCCTATCTGCACCGCTCGGGACGCACCGCGCGCGCCGGCAGCTCCGGCGACGTCGTCACCGTGGTGCTTCCCGAGCAACGCAAAGACCACGCGGCGCTGATGCGCAGAGCCGGCATCAACGTCCGCCCGCAACACGTGACCGCCCACTGCGAACCGGTCACCAAGCTGGTCGGCGACGTCGCGCCCTACCGCGCGCCCGCACCCAAGGCAGCCCCGGCGACAAGCGGCGCATCCGCCTCTACCGCCCGGTCGCGCAGCCGTCGAGGACAACACCGCGGCACCGACCGTCACGGACGCACACGCTCACACAGTCGCTGATAGGCGGGCAAAAACCCACCGCAAATCCGCGCGGTGACTCATGTGACAGACGGGCGCGGGTGGTCACTTCCGCGAAGGCGGCACGACCAGACGCGGTCGCAGCCGCTCCGAAGGGATATCGTCGCCCGCTTTCAGATCGTCGACCAGCGCATCGGCGAAGTCCACTAAACCGGCGTCATCGACGCCGTAGGGTGCCGGGCGATCGTCGTGAGAGAGGCGGGCCGATGCGCTGCCGAGCAGGCTCACTGCGCCCTTGACGTTGCCGCGCTGGACGTGGGTGATGCCAACCGCGAGTTGTGCCAGGCCCTGCCACAGCATCCGCTCCTCGGCCGGACCGTTCTTCCACGCAGCCTCGAGCACCTCGTGCGCGTTGAACGCCAGGCCCCGGTCGAGCAGCTCCTGGGCATAGGCGAGGGTTTCGGCCGGTGGCAGTTCGAGATCGTCCGGGATACGCGGGATGCCTGCACTGCCAGGAGGAAGGGGCCGGCCAAGCGAGTCGCGCGGGCGCGCGCTTCGGGGTCGGCCGGCCTCGTCGCGATCACGCTTGGCCATGCGGACATCATGGCAACCTGACCCGAGGTCGGTGCTCAGCGGATAGCGTCTTTCGCCACCCGCTCGTAGGCTCGTCTCGCCTCGGGGGGAACGGCCGAAGAGAACACCAGCACCACGTTTTCCACTAGGAACATGCTCGGAACCGAGGCCGCATATAGTTCTGCTTTGCCCGTACTGGGAAACTCCATGATCGAAACGGTGTCGGTGTCCTCGGCGTCAATGCAGCCGATCTGCGGACATTTCTGCGGCCCCACATCGTGGGCGTTCGGCACCGCGAGCCCCGCATCGGTGAAGGCCGCGACGAGCTCGGCGACAGTCGTCGTATTGAGCCTCACCGCGCCCCGCGGGTAGCTGGTCTGGTGGTAACCGCCGGAGGGTTGGGCACCGCACGCCGCAACCACCAAACCGGCCACCGAAATCACCGTGGCCAGAAGCCGACTGGCGGTGCGTGACGCAGCGCGGCGCGAAGGACCTCGCACACCTCGACGTGCCGTCACCGACATCCCCGTATCTTCCCCTGCCCACGCTTGGCGGAGCCTGGCGGATGCCAGCGACACGCACAGACATGTTCGGATCGGCGGCAAACAGCCCTACGACACGGGTTATGTTGTCGGCGGGCCGCTGACCGACCCGGCCCGGAGGTTGCTTGGAGCATGTACGTCGACGGGCGCGAGATCACCGTTTCGGGGAGCTTGCTGCAACCGCCAACCCGGCGCACCAACGACATCCTTCGGGTCGTGCTGTCGGCGCTGTTCCTGGCGGCCGTGATCACCAGTTCCGTGGTCACCCGCACCCGGTGGGACCGGCTGGAGAAATCCATCTCGCGGATCATCGGGGTGCTCTCCCCCACCCAATCCGATGTGGTGTACCTGGTGTACGGCCTCGCGATCCTGGCGTTGCCGTTCATGATCCTGTTCGGCCTGATCCTCTCCCGGCAATGGAAACTGCTCGGCCCCTACGCGGCCGCCGCGTTCATCGCCTTTCTCGCGCTGTCGGTGACCGGCAAGGGCCTCGCGGCGCCCAAATGGCACTTCGACCTCTCCGACCGGGTCCGCACGGTATTGGCCCAATTCCTCGACGACCCGCGCTGGATCGGCATGCTCGCCGCGGTGCTCACCGTGTCGGGCCCGTGGCTGCCCGCGCGCTGGCGGCACTGGTGGTGGACGCTGCTGCTGGCGTTCGTCCCGATTCACCTCGTGGTCAGCGCTATCGTGCCGGCCCGCGCACTGCTGGGCCTGGCGGTGGGCTGGTTCGTCGGCGCGCTGGTGATCCTGGTCAGCGGCACGCCCGCACTCGAGGTGCCGCTGGACGGCGCGGTCCGCGCGCTGACCAAACGCGGATTGGCGGTGTCCGGGTTGACGGTGGTCCGGCCCGCCGGCGCCGGGCCGCTGACCCTCTCGGCCGCATCGGACGGTCGAGACGCCGACGCGGTAATCGAGTTGTACGGCCCGCATCAAAGCAGCGGCGGCGCGCTGCGTCAGCTGTGGGGCAAGCTGCGGCTGCGCCGCACCGAGGCCGCACCCTTTCAGGCGTCCATGCGCCGCGCCGTGGAGCATCGCGCGCTGATGGCCATTGCCGTCGGCAACCTGGGTGTGGCCAACACATCGACGATCACTGTCGGCACACTCGACCGCGGCTGGACGTTGTACGTGCACAAGCCCATTCGCGGAGCCTCTCTGAAGCAATGCGCGACGGCGACGCCGGTGACCCGGGTATGGGAATCGCTGCGCAAGCTGCACGATCACCAGATCTCGCATGGCGACCTGCGCGGCGAGGTGATCACCGTCAACGACGGCACCGTCCTGTTCGGTGGGTTCGGCAGCGCCGAATACGGTGCCACCGACAACCAGCTGCAATCCGACATCGCCCAGCTGCTGGTGACGACGTCAGCGCTCTACGGCGCCGAATCCGCGGTGAACGCGGCAATCGACGCGTTGGGCAAAGACACCGTGCTACTCGCGTCCCGCAGGCTCACAAAATCGGCTGTGCCCAAACGTGTTCGGGACTCGGTCAACGACCCGGGCGCTGTGATCTCCCGAAGCCGCGCGGCGGTGATGCGCCAAACTCACACCGACAAGATCCAAGCTGAAACGATCACCCGGTTCACCCGCAGCCAGCTCATCCAGCTGGTACTGCTGGTCGCGCTGGTCTACGTCGCGTACCCGTTCATCAGCACCGTGCCGACATTCTTCAACGAGCTGGGCAAAGCGAACTATTGGTGGGAGCTGCTCGGGCTGGTCATCTCGGCGCTGACCTATGTCGGGGCGGCGGGCACATTGTGGGCCTGTGCCGGTGGTGCCGTGGCCTACTGGAAACTGTTAATTACTCAGGTGGCCAACACTTTTGCCGCAACCACCACCCCGGCGGGTGTCGGTGGGCTCGCGCTCAGCGTGCGGTTGTTGCAGAAGGGCGGGATGAGCACGGTGCGAGCCACCACGGCGGTGGCACTGCAGCAGTCGGTGCAGGTGATCGTCCACGTCACGCTGCTGATCTTCTTCAGCGCCGCCGCCGGTGCGGGAACCGACCTGTCGCACTTCGTCCCGAAGGCCACGATGCTGTACCTGATCGCGGGCGTGGCGCTGGGCATCGTCGGCACATTTCTGTTCGTGCCCCGGTTGCGGCGCTGGCTGGCGACGGACGTGCGCCCGATGCTCAAGGAAGTCACCACCGACCTCGTCGCGCTTGCCCGCGAACCGAAGCGACTGGGGTTGATCCTGCTCGGTTGTGCCGGAACGACTCTCGGCGCGGCGATGGCGCTGTGGGCCAGCGTCCAAGCCTTCGGCGGCCACACGACGTTCGTCACCGTCACCGTGGTGACGATGGTCGGCGGAACTCTTGCGTCGGCCGCCCCCACCCCTGGCGGCGTCGGCGCCGTCGAAGCCGCGCTGATCGGTGGGCTCGCCGCGTTCGGCGTACCCGCGGCCGTCGGTGTGCCGTCGGTGCTGCTGTATCGCGTGCTCACCTGCTGGCTCCCGGTGTTCGTCGGCTGGCCGGTGATGCGGTGGCTGACGGACAAGGACATGATCTAGCGGCGTCGGATGCGTGCGCCTTAAAGGCCTGGCCTAGTGCGGTGGGAGGAAGACATCGTTGAGGGTGACGGTGCGTAGGTTGCGTGCGCGGATGAGATCGCGGAGTTGCTCGTAGACGTGGGTGACCGGCGGGTGGTTAAGGTGTCCGATCACGATCGCCTGCCCGGTGAAGGCCCGCTGGGCCATCTGGACGATGTAGTCCTCCTTGACCACGGTGGAATCCGACAGCGAACCCGACCACAGCGTGATCGCGGTGTAGCCGAGATCGGCGGCCACGGCATCAACGGTCGAGTTGTACCTTCCGTACGGTGGCCGGAGGTAAGGCCGCGCGTCCACCCCGAAGGTGGTTTTCAAGAACTCGTCGTTGCGGGAGATCTGTTGGGCCACTCGACTTGCTGGCAACTTTGTCAGGTTCGGATGCGACCAAGTGTGGTTGCCCAGCTGAATCTGGCCGGATTCGACCAATGGCCGGAGCAATGCCAGATTGTCGGTCCACGAGCGGTAGGTGCCGTTGACGAAATAGGTCAGCCGCACGCCGGTATCTTTGGCGAACTGCGTGTAGAGGCGCACCACGTCGGTGTTCACGCCGTCATCAACGGTCAGTGCCAGCAGATTGCCGTCCCCAGGCAGCTTGTTAAGCACGCCGCCACCGGGCAGCGGCACACGCTCGATGGGCGCGGGCTGCGATAACGTCGCAGTAGGAATGACCTTGCCCCCCGCTGGGTGCGGCGAGGCGGCAGCCGCAGCCGCGGCCGTCAAAGTTCGTGGCGGATCGCCGAATGCGTCGCGCGCCACGCCCATGACGCCGAGAACTGTGGCAGAAAGCGCCACGAGAAAGCGGCGCCGATTCAGCTCGGACACAACGCGGCGCGGTGC
>NZ_JBAPPI010000627.1:0-1778 GCF_049280035.1 Mycobacterium sp.
TGAGCTGATCGTCCAGGTGGTGGTGACGACCGCCTCTTGATTGAACTGGCGGTTGATCTTGGCCAAATTGCCGTTGGACGTGACTTGATACGTCCCGTTGAGGGCGACGTCCTCCTTGGTTGTCGCCCCGGCCGGTGAGGCAGGGCCGAAGGTACCGAATACGTTGGCAGCCACCAGCATCGCGGCGGCGGTTGTTTCCATTGAGCGCATCGGGTGCTCCTTAACCCAAATCGATACGTCTATACGGGTTTTTCGGTGCCGGCAGCGGCGTCGTTGAGGGTGAAGAGTAACACCAGCTTCGCCGCTGGGTTGCCGATCCGCATTACCGACCGCCGCGGCCATCATAGTGGGTCTAACTTCGCTATCAGCCAGGATCCATTGACCTTCGTCAGCGTCACCAGGACGCTGCTGGCTGTCGTCAACGGCTGTGGTTTTTCCTTGCTTGCGGTGTTTTGGTTCATAAACACCAAGACGGCTGCCGAATCCGGATGCAACTCAATTGCGGCCGCCCGCAGCACTTTGGCCGTCGCAATAAGATGCCCCTGCCGCGCCGCGGGCGCGATGAAGTCCTGACTGAACTTGCTGTAGTAGGACAGGAATTCTCCGGTCGAAACTGACTTCGCCCGGGCGAAGTCGTGGTCCAGATTGTTATAGGAATACGACACCACCGCCACGGCACCGTCCGAAGCCGCCTGGACTGCCTGATGTGTGGCCGCGTCGTCGATCCGCTGAGCAGGACGGTACTGAAAGAAGAACAAACCGGCAGCCACCGCGATCGTCGCAATGACCAACGCGGTCGCAAAAATTGCCCGCCACCTCGCCAGACATCGGCGGGTGAGGCGCCCGATGGCTGACGGTCCGCTGGAGCGCACCGATTCCTCGCCGGCGGACACTTCCTCCGCCTCGCCGGTGGGCGGGGTTTCCATGCGGTCTGGCGACGACTCCTGCTCGACACTCATTGCAGGAAATCAACTCCTGACATCTTGAGCTGACCACCGTCCCGCTCGATCTTGACGCTGATCCGCCACAACATTGGGGTCCGTTTCGAGTTGTCCGGATCGGTGACGTCGGATTTCGCCGAGACAAGTGCGACTCCCGAATTCTCGGACCATGACTCGACACCGACGGCTTCCACCGTGACTTTGCTGATCACCTTCGATTCCTCGGCCCGTTGAGCCATGAAGGCTGATCGCGCTTGCAGTTGGGTCTTGAGATCGCCGGTGGACGCGTCGATGCTGCGCTGAATGTCGTCCTTGGCATGGTTTGGGTCGATCGTCATAAACGTCGTGACCCCAAGACGTGCCGCCGCAGCGTACTCCGGGGCAAGCTGCCGTTTGTGCATGGTGGCGCGGTCCTGCCACACCATGTAGCCGCTTGCGCCGAGCGAGGCGGAGGCGAGCACGATCCCGACCCCGACAGCCACCGCTTTCCGGCCGGGGGGACGGACCCGCGGTAGGCGCCAACGTCGCGCTCTTACTAATGTTGGCTCGTCCTCGTCCTCGTCATCGTCGGCATCGCCTTCGGTCTCTTCGACCTTGCCGATTTGGTCGTCGGAGCCGGCTTCGGCATCTTTGCGTAGTCGCGTTGCGAGTGCCCGGGCCGCCTCGGCGCGCGCCTCCGCACGCAAGACCTCTTCTTCGGCTTCAGCTAGCGAGGCGGGCAGCTCGGAGCCGGTTGCGGGGTCCGCGTCGGAATCGGTCACTTGCCTGCAACCATCGCTGGCGCAACCGAGTCGTGGCGCACTGATAGCTTCCAACCACGCACGGAGAACCACATTA
>NZ_JBAPPI010000628.1:0-3489 GCF_049280035.1 Mycobacterium sp.
ACAGATTTTCTACGAGGACGTCGAGCCCGGCGACCCAGTCCCGGCGCTCACGGTGACGGTCGATGAGAGACAGCTGTTCTTCTTCAGCTCCGCAACATACAACGGTCACCGCATCCACTACGACAAAGACTGGGCACGGACGGTCGAGGGTTACGACGACGTCATCGTGCAGGGACCGCTGCAGGCCGCGCTGCTGGCCCGGGCTATCACCGACTGGATCGGCGGCCGCGGCCGGCTCGTTGAGTACGCCGTGCAGAACCGGGCCATCGCGTTTGCGGGCGAGGAACTGAGTTTCGGCGGGGTGGTGACCGCAAAGCGGTTGGGCGACAACACCGGTCTGGTCGATCTCGACATCGCCGGCCGACGAGGCGACACCGTGCTGATGCCGGGTACCGCCACCGTCACGCTGCCATTGCGCGCAGGACCCGAAAATGAGGAATTGTGACGGGCCTGCGCGGCGAGGCCGCCATCATCGGTATCGCCGAGTTGCCTGCTCAGCGCAAGCAGACGCGGCCGCCGTCCTTCACCCTCGACCAGTACGCGCTGCTGGCCAAGATGGTCGTCGAGGACGCGGGTGTAGATGCCACGGTGGTCAACGGCTTGCTGTGCCATGGCTTGGCGGAATCCGATATGTTCGCCCCGGCGACGTTGTCGGAATACCTCGGTCTGCCTGTTGATTTCGGGGAGCGGGTCGATCTTGGCGGCGCCACCTCCGCGGGGATGGTGTGGCGGGCCGCGGCGGCCGTCGAACTCGGGCTGTGCGATGCGGTGCTCGCCGTCGTGCCTGGATCCTCGGTGCTGCCGACATCCGAACGCCGACCACCGTCACGCCCGGGCTGGCATGGTGCGTCGAGCAACAAGTACGGGTCGCCACAGGCCGAGTTCGAGATCCCCTACGGCAACGTCGGCCAGAACGCGCCCTACGCGCAAATCGCTCAGCGGTATGCTGCCGTTTTCGGCTACGACCCAACAGCTCTGGCGAAGATCGCGGTGGACCAGCGCACGAATGCGTGCGCCCATCCGGGTGCGGTGTTCCACGGCAAGCCGATCGCTGTCGACGACGTGCTAGCCAGCCCGATGATCGCCGACCCGATCCACATGCTCGAGACGGTGATGCGGGTCCAAGGCGGCGCGGGTGTTCTTGTCGCCAACGCGGACCTGGCCCGGCGCGCGCGGCATCGGCCGGTGTGGATCAAGGGATTCGGCGAGCACATCGCGTTCAAGACAGCGACATACGCGCAAGACCTGATGACGACGCCGATATCCCGTGCGGCCGAACGAGCTTTCGCGATGGCGGGGCTCACGCAAGAGGCTGTCGACGTTATGTCCCTTTACGACTGCTACACCATCACCGTCCTGATGACGCTGGAGAACGCGGGTTTCTGCGGCAAAGGCGAAGGCATGACCTGGGTTAACCAGCACGACCTCACCTTCGCCGGCGACTTCCCGCTCAACACCGCGGGCGGGCAGCTCTCGTTCGGGCAGGCGGGCATGGCCGGCGGCATGCATCATGTCGTCGACGCCGCGCGCCAGGTGATGGGCCGAGCAGGCCAGGCGCAGGTGACCGACTGCCATCGGGCTTTCGTCAGCGGCACCGGCGGCATCATGAGTGAACAGGTCGCGCTGGTTCTGGGCGGTGACTGACGATGACCGAGCCGCTGCCACTTCCCGAAGCCACACCGGTATCAAAGCCGTTCTGGCAGGCACTGGCCGAGCACCGGATCCTGGTGCAGTATTCGCCTTCGCTGGGCCGGTATGTGTTCTATCCGCGCACGCTGGCTCCGGGCACGCTGGCCGATGACCTCGAATGGCGTGAAATCGACGGCGCGGGTTGCGTTTACACCTTCACCGTGGCGCAACGACCGACCGGCCCACCGTGGGCGGATGCGATGCCGCAGATCCTCGCGATAGTCCAGTGGGATGCTGGGCCCCGGGTCAGCACCGAGCTGGTGGACGTCGATCCCGCTGACGTTCGGATCGGCATGCGGGTGAGCCCGGTGTTCTGCGACGTTCCCGATACCGGGGTCACCCTGCTGCGGTATCGACCCGAGCCGACCGATGTTTGAGACCGTCCAACAGTTGCTGCGGGCACGGATGCACGACGACACCCCGGCCGTCGCCGACGGCAAGAAGACCTGGACCTGGCGCGAGCACCTCGCCGAAGCGGCAGCCGAGGCTTCGGTGCTGACCGGGCTGGCCGACACTACTCGTCCGCTCCACGTCGGCGCCTTACTCGGCAACTCGCCGGCCATGCTGCGGTCGATGGCCGCAGCCGGGTTGGGCGGTTACGTGTTGTGCGGCATCAACACCATCCGGCGCGGCGCCGGGCTGCTGGCCGACATCCGGCGCGCAGACTGCCAATTGCTGCTCGTCGATCCCGACCACCTGCTGCTACTCTCTCGCCTGGAGCTGCCTGACGTCACGGTGCTCGACGTGACGTCGCGCCGTTACCTCGACGCGATCGAGGCCGCGCCGCCGCTCATGCCGCACCGCGAGGTCGGGCCGGCCGACACCCTGATGATGATTTTCACGTCGGGAACCAGCGGCGACCCGAAAGCGGTCCGGTTCGCCCACGTGGCGGCGATCCTTTGCGGCGCAAGCCTGATCGCCCAGTTTGAGATCACCGCCGCCGACGTGTGCTACTTGTCCATGCCGTTGTTTCACTCCAACGGCGTGGCCGCGGGCTGGGCGGTCGCCATCGGAAGCGGCGCAACGATGGTTCCGGCCCGGTTCTCACCGTCGCGGCTTCTGCCCGACATCCGCCGTTACAGCGTCACCTACATGAACTACGTCGGCAAGCCGCTGGCTTTGGTGCTGGCCACCCCGGAGCAGCCGGACGATGCCGACAACACACTGCGGGTGGCGTTCGGCAACGAGGCGACCGATCGCGATATCGCAGAGTTCGCTCGACGATTCGGCTGCCGGGTCGTCGACAGCTTCGGATCGAGTGAGTTTGCGGTGATCGTCACTCGCGAAGACGGCACCCCGGCCGGGTCCATCGGAAGGGGATACCCGGGCGTTGCGGTGTACCACTCGGAAACCGTAACCGAATGCGCACCAGCGGTTTTCGACGAGAACGGTGCCCTGGTCAACTTCGACGGGGCCATTGGGGAGCTGGTGAACACCCAGGGTGGTGGCGCGTTCTCCGGGTACTACAACGACCCGACGGCCACCAACGAACGGATGCGCCACGGCATGTACTGGTCCGGCGATCTGGCCTACCGCGACGCTGACGGCTGGATCTACCTGGCTGGTCGCACCGCGGATTGGCTGCGGGTGGATGGCGAGAACCTAGCGGCCGCACCGATCGAGCGAATCCTGCAGCGGTTGGCCCCGATCAACCAGGTAGCCGTTTATGGGGTGCCCGACGAACAGGTCGGCGATCAGGTGATGGCCGCCATCGTTCTCGATGACGGTCAGTCTCTAGCGCCGGCAGAGTTTGAGAAGTTCCTCGCCGCTCAACCTGACTTGTCAGCTAAGGCTTGGCCG
>NZ_JBAPPI010000629.1:0-4006 GCF_049280035.1 Mycobacterium sp.
CATTGGGAGCAACCGGCACCGCCAGTCCCCTGGCCGCCGTCAACGCAGCCGCCGCCGGCCCCGCGCAAGCGGAAGGGGTTCGTCGAGGCGCTGACCGGCGCGATACAAAAACCGCGACCGCAGCGCCCCGAACCCCGGCCCCACGAGGCCGCGCCCACCACCGCGTTGCGCTGGCCGGATGCACCGGAGACACAGGCAGCAGAGCGACCGCCGGTTCCGCCGCCGCCTGCCATGCCGATGCCGCCGCAACCGCATCGCGTCGACCCGACAACGCATTGGGAGCAACCGGCACCGCCAGTCCCCTGGCCGCCGTCAACGCAGCCGCCGCCGGCCCCGCGCAAGCGGAAGGGGTTCGTCGAGGCGCTGACCGGCGCGATACAAAAACTGCGACCGCAGCGCCCCGAACCCCGGGCCCACGAGGCCACGCCAGACACACAGGCACCGGAGACAACGGCAGCAGAAGCCCCAGCCCCGCGAGCGGCGGTCAAGACCGGTCCGCTGGAGGCACGTCAGGTGCGGCTCAGCGTCGATGGCGAGCAGGTACTGGCGGACCTGTCCTTCACCGCTGAGCCGGAAACACTTACTGCGGTCATCGGGCACTCGGAGGCGAGCACAGCTGCTCTGGTCGACGTGCTGGGCGGAGCGGTGCAACCAAGTGTCGGCACAGTCCATTTCGACGGCCACGACGTTGCGGCCGATCACCTGCGGGCGCGCATCGGAGTCGTGCCGCGCTACGACCTGCTGCATCCCGCGCTGACCGTCGAGCAAGCGTTGGGCTATGCCGCTGAATTGCGTTTGCCGCCTAGCACTTCCGCTGATCACCGCCGCCAAAGCGTGCATCGTTCACTCAACGAGATGAAGCTGGACTTGCTGCGCACCGTCCAGGTCGGCAAGCTCACCGCCGAGCAGCGCAAGCGCGCATCGATGGCCATGGAACTGCTGACCGAGCCGTCACTGCTTGTCCTCGATGAGCCGACCGCCGGACTCAACGCGGCCGCCCACGGCGAGATGAGGGCGACGCTGCGGCGACTCGCCGACGAGGGACGTGTCGTCGTGGTGGCAACCACGTCACCGACCGACATCGACAGCTGCGACCAGGTCGTGCTCCTCACCGGGACGGGCACGCCGGCGTTTGCCGGATCGCCCGCGCAGATCGGCGCCGAGCTGGGCACCACCGACTGGGCGGAAATCATCGCGCGGGTCAGCACGGATCCGTATGGCGCACACGACGCGTATCTGGCCCGCCAGCCGGAGACCCCGCCTCCGGCCGCACCAACTCCGACCGCGGCGCCTGCCCGGGGGGCACACCTAAGTCGGTGGCGCCAAATCGTCATCGCGGCCCGTCGACAGGCCTGGCTCGTGGTCGGTGATCAGCGGTATTTCATTTTCCTGACCATCCTGCCGGTGCTGTTCGGCGCGATCTCGCTGCTGGTGCCCGGCCACGCCGGCCTGGGCCCGGCGAACCCGTACGGCAGCAGTCCCGACGAAGCCGTTGCGATCCTCGCCGTGCTCACCATCGGCGCCGTCGTCATGGGCACCGCGCTGGGCATCCGTGACCTGTTCGGCGAACGACGTATCTTCCGCCGCGAACAAGCCAACGGTTTGTCGGCGTCGGCGTTCGTGGCCGCCAAGATGATCGTCTACAGCTTTGTTGCCATCGTCGCGACCGCCATCATGACCACTGCCGCTGTGGTCGGCAAAGGCGCGCCCACTCAAGGCGCCGTGCTGCTCGGTGATGGCACGTTCGCGGCCGCCTTCGAGCTGTTCGTAATACTGGCCATCACCACCATCGTCTCGGCGATGGTCGCGCTCGCCTTCTCATCGCTGGCGTCTTACGTCGAGCAGATCCTCTTGATGGCCGTGCTGATCGTCCTGATTTCGGCGGTGTTCGACGGGGCGATGTTCCCGATCGGCGGCCGTTTAGGCTTGGAGCAGATCTCTTGGTTCGTGCCGTCCCGGTGGGGTTTCGCCGCCTCGGCCTCCACCGTCGATGTGCCCGCGGTAAATCTGCTGGCAGCCTCCGATGATTCGTGGACACACTCAACTGGCCGGTGGCTGTTCGATATGGCGATGCTGGTCGGCTTAGGCGCAGTGGCCACCGGGTCGTTGCGTTGGCGGCTGAGGCGGCCGGCACCCAGAAGTCGTCAAGCTAAAGCTGTTGTCGCACAACACGAACCGCAAAGCTAGACATATCGTCTCACCCGTCGGCAATAGACCGCGTACTCTTCGCCGTACTGCCCTCGCATGAATTCCTCTTCGCGCAAAACCTGACGATGGAAAAGCCAGGTACCCGCAACGAGGTAAGCCGAAGGAACCCAGTTCGGGAACACCAAGAATTGGCCCACCAGAACGAGAAACAGTGCGACGTAAATCGGGTTACGGCTCCATGCAAACACTCCGGTGGTGACCAGCTCGTCGGGACGGTCGACGTCGATGCCAACCCGAAAGCTCTTGCCGAACGAGATCAAGCTCGCCAGCAGCACGAGTAAGCCACCACAACACAATCCGACTCCGACCCAGGCCATAGCGTCGGACTGAAAGAACCTTCGGCCGCCGAGCAGCGGCCAACCGAACGCCGCGGCAAAGACGGTGTAGAAGTAGAACAGCGCGACCGGCGGAATGACAAAATCCGTCTTGTCAATGCTGCCGAAACGCATTGCGCGCGTTCCGGTCCTGCTCAAGAGCAAGACTCTGGTTAAGACCATGCCGATCAGCAGCACGATCGTCGCAGCGGCTAGGTATCCCGGCACGGCCGTCTTATCCGATCACTCCGTTCACCTCATACCACAGCGCTTCGTAGCACTTGGCTGCGACGCTGTATGGGGCGAACGCGGTCACCGGCGCCCGTTGTTCGGCCATCTGCTCGATGATCGACAGTGCCGGGATGGCCGTCCTCAAGATTCCCCGTCGTTCGGCCGACAACTGTTCCATCAGGTCGCGGTGCAGCCGCTTGCGCCCGTCCACCATCGAGAAGAACGCACACACCTGCGGCTTGCGGCCGTCGAAATCATTGACGAAGCCGGACAATTGATCGAATGTGCGCACCGATAGCGTGGCCGGAATCATCGGCACCAGTAGCGTATCGACCGCATGCAATACGTTCTCCGACAACAGCGAAATGCTCGGTGGACAGTCGAGGAAAACCACGTCGTATTCGTCCTCGAGCGGTCGCAGCAGCTGGTGAATCCGGCGGGTCGGTCGCGCCACGTCGTCAAGCTGTAAATCCATGTTGCGGTAGCGGAAATCGGCTGGCAGCAAGTCAAGCCCGTCGAAATCGGTGGCCTTGATCGCGTCGTCGAGCGATCGCGTGCCGTCGACCAGCGCTCGACTGCCGCCCTTGACTTTGGGCCGGACCCGGAAAAGATAACTGGCCGCGCCCTGCGGGTCCAGATCCCACAACAGCACGTTGTAACCGCCGCGCGCGGCGAGATGCGCAAGGTTGGCCGCGGCCGATGTCTTGCCGACACCGCCCTTGATGTTGTAGGTCGCATAGATTTTCATCGGCGCACCAGCGCCTTCACTCGGGCACGATTCTCGTTGGCCAGGAAGGGTTGCAGCCGACCCACCAGCGCCCCCCGCGCGTTGAGCTGATGTGCATCGAGCTGCGCAGCCAATTCCCCCATCGCGAGCACGGTTGCCGGCGGCGCGGCGCCCTGTTCCATCATTACCGCGGCAAATTCTCGGACGGCTTCACGCTGTACTTCGCCATCCTGGAAGTCGCCGAGCGTGTCCTGCAACGCCTTGAGCTCTTTGATCAGCGGGCGATACGGCCCGTCGGCACACAATGGCCGGAATACCTCGAGCAGATAGCGCAATTCCTTGCAGCGCTTCCGCAGTTCATGCACCTGCTCGCTCGGCGAGTCGGCCGTGATCCGTTTGCCGCGCCGCACCACCTTCCGGAACGCCCCGTCGATGCGTTGGCGGGCCAACACCGCGGCCGCCGGCCCGCCGTTGGGGTCAGCGATCACCTGCGCCAGCGCGGCGCGCCAGTCCCTCATCACTTGCT
>NZ_JBAPPI010000630.1:0-6770 GCF_049280035.1 Mycobacterium sp.
CAGCTGCGCTGACGCCAGGGTGGCGCGCACGCCCAGCGGCGCAGCGCGCTCGGCAATGGTGTGGGCGATCTCGCGGGCGCGCGCCAAGGCGGCGGTAGCGTCCTCGGCCACCTCTTGAACCAGACCGATCCGGTGCGCCTCGGCGGCGTCGAACTCGTCCCCGGTCAGCAGCCAGCGCATGGCATTGCCCCATCCGGCCTCGCGAGGCAATCGAAGTGTCGCGCCCCCGAATGGGTAGATGCCGCGCTGCACCTCGAGCTGCGCGAACCGGGTGCCCGTCGCCGCGATGCGGACGTCGGCCGCCAGCAGCAGCTCGATACCCAGCGTCATGCACCAGCCGTGCGCCACTGCGATCAGCGGCCTGGTCCAGGAACCGTCCAGGCGCCAGGGGTCGCGTCCGTCTGATGGCGCGGGCAGATCGCCCGACGCGATATTGGGGCCGACGTCGACAAGGTCCAGACCGCCGGTGAAGTGATCGCCGTGCGCGAACAACACACCGACGCGCACCGACGCGTCCGATTCCAGCAGCCCGTAGGCGCGGGACAGGTCGGTGAGCATCGCTTGGGTGAAGGCGTTGCGCTTGTGCGGTCGATTCAAGCCGATCAGCAAGACGTGTCCGTCCCGCTCGAGGGTCACGGTTTCCAGGGCCGGCAGTGCGGCCGGTGCAGTTTCCGAAGTCATCAGGTCTGCGGCGTGGAAATCCTTGGCTTTAGCAGGGGAAGGAAACGCCGCTTCTCTCCTTTCGGGAAGTTGTCGGTGGTCGCGGTTATGTTGCCGGTGTGTGCAGGTTCCGGTTGCTTCAAAGCCGTAAGCAAGCAGCAGCTTTGGTCGGGCGCTGTCGCCGGGCCCGGTTCGTGCACGCCGCCCCTGAGAGCCGCAAGAGCCAAGCGGTTTTCCAGGGCGGAGCCTGCAATGTGCGACCCTGCCACACTAGGGCGGACGCCGCATGCAGCAACATCGCCGCCGGACGAGCGGTGACAGCGCGGGGAGACTTCGGCGCTAGCCGGTCTGTGAACCGTGAACCTCAACTCTGTTCTCCTGAAGCCCAGGTGCAACGGGTTGGAATCTCCCACCTCAGGTGGGAGAGGACGTCAACGGCCGAGTCAATCGCATTACCCACGATTATGCAATAGGACATATCACGCCAAGATGCTGAGAGTTGTCGACGATGGTTGTGGCACCTTTAACTGCGGATTTACCATCGCGTTGTTCTACACTTGATAAACGAGTGGACGGCGTTCTATGATCCTTTGCATAATTGTGGGCTAGCCCAGGAGAGAACCGTGTTGAATGTCGAGATCAACATCGCCGGCTTCCGCTTTAGCCGGGAAATTCCTGACCAACGCCGCAAGTCATTCCGACCCCTGGGGTTTGGTCCACGTCCCATCCAGTGGAAACTTCCGCACCTGCGCCAGTCGCGCGCTGCGTGACGGTCGGACGGCTAAAGGACAGCACGACCATGTCGGTAACGACGCATGCCCGCAGCAAGCGCGGTGATACCCGAACCAAGATGCTGATCAGCGCCGCCGAGGTGATGTGTGAGCGCGGAGCCGCAGGCGTGACCATCGACGAGGTGCTCACCCGCAGCGGCGCGCCCCGTGGCTCGGTGTACTACCACTTCCCCGACGGGCGCAATCAGATCCTCGCCGAGGCGCTCCGGTATGCCGGGGATGCGATCACCGCCGATATTGACGACGCCGCTGGGCGCGGGGCCAAGGTGCTGCTGCGGCAGTTCGTCGAATTCTGGGAACGTGTGCTGGCCGACAGCGATTTCAACGCCGGCTGCCCCGTGGTGGCCGCGGCAATCGGCTCGGGCGATGACGAAGTCCGGCTGGCCGCCGAGGCCGGACGGATTTTCGCGCACTGGCGCACGGCGCTGACTTGGGCTTTCGTCGCCGATGGCTTTCTCGAGTCGGATGCCGATTCGTTGGCGGTGATGGCGATCGCCACGCTGGAAGGCGCCGTTGTGCTTTGCCGCTCGCTACGCAGCAGCGACCCGCTGCGAAAAGTCTACGAGCAGCTCGAATTTCTGGTCAAGGCAAGGGAATTCGTCCGCCGCAACGGACTGCCAGACCAGCGCGTGAACTAGCCGACTAGTCGCTCGCCGGCAGCGGCTTGGCTTCCTTGAGGCTCAACGCGGTCTCGCCGACAGCCAGGGTTCCAGCACCTGCCTTGGTAACCAGTACCTCAGCGCCGGTCTCGTCCACGTAGCGCTTGCCCATCACGTTGCCGTCGGCGAACGTCGGGTCCAGTTCACCGGACCGCTCGGCATCCAACGCCACCATCGGTGCGCCGCCGCAGCGCAGATCGTCGAGGCTGTCCGAGCTTCGAACGACGATGACCTGGGTGTCGCACACCTGGCTGGCGAGACGGGTTCCGTTCTTAATCATGATCTTTGAAGTTCCTTACTGCTCGGCCGGAGCGGCGCGAAGCTCTTCGACAATTTCACGGCGGAGCACTTTGCCGGTCGCGTTGGTGGGCAGCTCGTCGCGAAAGACTACCCGGTCGGGCGTACGCGAACCCCGCAAGTTTTTGCGGACGTGCTCGCGCAGCTCCTCAGGATCCGGGTCGGTGCCGGAGGCCGGCACCACCACCGCGACGATCGCCTGCCCCCACTGCGGATCGTCGACGCCGACCACGGCGACGTCACGCACATGAACGTGTTCGATCAGCACGTCCTCCAGCTCGGCGGGCGCGATGTTCTCACCACCCCGGATGATGGTGTCGTCGCTGCGGCCGCCGATAAATAGGTAGCCATCACCGTCGAGGGTGGCGATGTCCCTGGTCGGAAACCACCCGTCGGCGTCGAGCACCGAGCCGATTCCGGTGTAACGGCCCGAGACCTGATCACCGCGCACGAACAACTCACCGGTCTGCCCCGGCCCCAGCACCGTGCCGTTCTCATCGCGGATCTGGACCTCGATACCCGGCACCGGTTGACCGACCGAAGCCAATCGCTTGACGACTGCGGGATCCGACGCAGCCTGCGCCTGGCGGTGATCCTCCGGTGTGAGCACCGCGATCGTCGAACTCGTCTCGGTCAACCCGTAGGCGTTGACGAAGCCCACAGCAGGTAGCAGGTCGAGGGCCTTGCGGACCAGCGGCAAACCCACCTTCGAACCGCCATAGGCCAGGTTGCGCAGCGACGGCAATTCATGACCGCCGCCCTCCAACACCGTCACGATGCGGTCGAGCATGGTCGGCACCACGGTTGCGGTGGTGACGTGCTCGGCGTTGATCAGCCGCACCCATTCCTGGGGATCGAAGGTGGGCAAGTAGACCATCTTGCGTCCGGCATACAGGTTCGACAGCGCAGCGCTGACTCCCGCGATGTGATAAGGCGGCACACAGATCAGCGCCGCGTCCGTCGGGTCGGCGGAATCGAATTCGACTGATCCGGTGATGTAGCTGGTCAGGTTGTTGTGCGTGAGTTCGACGGCCTTGGGCTGCGACGTGGTACCCGACGTGAACAGCACGATCGCGACCGCATCCGGATCGGCAAACTCCGCTGGGTTTTCCGAGGGGGCCGCGTCTTGGGCCGCCGCTAAAAAGTCGTCGGAGCCGATGACCTGTTGTCCGGTGTCACCCAATATGTCGCGGTATCGGCTGTCGACGATCACCAGCGGTTCGGGCAGCCGCCGGATCAGCGCTTGGATACCGTCGGCGGAGAGGCGGTAGTTGATCGGCGTGAACGCCAGCCCGGCCCGTGCCGACGCGAAGATCAGCAGCGGGAGCATTGCGCCACCGGTGCCGACGTAGACGACGTGGTTGGCGTTGGATCCGGCGATGACGCCCGCGCCGCCGTCGGCGAGATCGCTGAGCTGCTGAGTCGTCAACCGGGTATCGCCCGAGACGACGGCCGTTCGTTCGGGATTGCTCGACAAAGCCATCTCGAGAAGTAACGAAATGCTCATCCTCGAACTCTCTGTGGTTTACCCGTTACAAAAGCCGCCGGAAGTGTCATGCCCGCCCGGCTCGTAGTTTAGATCATGCAACTATTTGCGCGTGATAGCGGTCAGGTCCCAGTCCAGCGTGCGGGACGCTTCTCGGCGAACGCGATCGCGCCTTCCTTGGCGTCGTTGGAGGTGAACACCGGCGTCAGGATCTTGTTCTGTTCGGCGAACATGGTCTCCGGGCTCCAGCCGCGCGACTCCACGATGATCCGCTTGGTGGCGGCCACCGCGAGCGGCCCGTTGGCGGTGATCTTCTCGGCCAACGCAATCGCGGCCTCCAGCGCGCCCCCGGGCTCGGCCAACACATTGACCATCCCCAGCGCGTGCGCTCGCTCGGCGCTGAAGTTTTCCCCAGTCAGCGCCAGCTCCATCGCGATGGCAGCCGGGATGCGTGCGGGGAGCCGCAGCAATCCACCGCCACCGGCAACCAGCCCACGCTTGACCTCCGGAATGCCGAACGCAGAGTCTTTCGACGCCACAATCAAGTCGGTGGCCAGCGCCAATTCGGTGCCACCGGCCAGCGCATAGCCTTCGACGGCAGCGATCAGCGGCTTAGTCGGCGGACGCTCGGTAAAGCCCATGCCGCGGCCCTCGACGATGGGAACCTCGCCGCGAGCAAACGCTTTGAGATCCATGCCAGCGCAGAACGAGCCACCCGCGCCGGTCAGGATGCCCACCGAGAGGCCCGGGTCGTCGTCAAGCCGGTCCACCGCGTCGGCCAGACCTCTGGCGACCGCGGCGTTGACCGCGTTCTTGGCCTTTGGCCGGTTGATGGTGATGATCAGGATCCGGTCCCGCTGCTCGACGAGGACTTCGGGTTCGGCTTGTTCAGTGCTCACGGTGTTCATAGCGCTGTCGCGCCCCTCCTTTGAGTTCAAGACTTATGTCGAGGAGATGGTATCGAGCCGTTCCGAACGGTCCGCGACGAGAGGACGTCGAGGGCCCTGAGCTACCATCACAGCCAACTCCACGCTGAAAATCCCAGGGGAATGCGTTGATGGCAACCGATATCGAACCTACGGAGACCTCCAAGTGGGATCCCGGGCTCACCGAACGCGTGATCGGGTGGATCCGTCCGCTGATCAAGGGCTACCACCGGGCCGAGATTCGTGGTCTGGAGTCCTTCCCGGCGGGCGGCGCGCTGGTGGTGTCCAACCACTCCGGCGGGCTGTTCCCGATGGACGTTCCGGTGTTCGCCACCGGCTTCTACGAGAAGTTCGGGTATGACCGGCCCGTCTTTACGTTGAGCCACGACGTCTTGTTCACCGGCCCGATCGCCGAGTTCTTCGTTCGCACCGGCTTCATTCGCGCCAACCACGAAAATGCCGACGAGGCACTGCGATCCGGCGGTGTGGTGATGGTGTTCCCGGGCGGCGACTATGACGTCTACCGACCGACGCTGGCGGAGAACATCATTGATTTCGACGGGCGCACCGGGTACGTGCGGGCGGCGTTGAACGCCGGGGTTCCGATCGTGCCTGCCGTGGCCGTCGGCGGTCAGGAAAACCAGATCTACCTGTCCCGCGGCATGGGATTGGCGCGGGCGCTGCGGCTGGACAAGTTGATGCGGGTAAAGATCCTGCCGATCTCGGTGGGCTTCCCGTTCGGGCTGTCCGCGGTGGTGCCGCCCAACGTGCCGCTGCCGACCAAGATCGTGATGCATGTGCTCGAGCCGATCGACGTGAGGGCCGAATTCGGCGAGGAGCCCGACGTCGACGCGGTCGATGCCCATGTCCGCCGCGTCATGCAGAACGCGCTCAACACGCTGGCCAAAGAGCGTCGCCTCCCGGTCATCGGCTAACACCGGTGGCACCGCTCGGCCTGCTGGCCACGATGGTCCGCGCGGGAATCATCGCTCCACTGCGGCCGGATAAGTACCTACGTATCGCTGCCGTCGCAAGACGCGAAGGCCTTTCCGTCACAAGCGGATTCGCGATGTCGGCGCAACGCTGCCCGAACCGGCCGGCGCTGGTCGACGAGCTCGGAACACTGACCTACCGTCAGCTCGACCAGCGGGGCAACGCGTTGGCATCGGCGCTGCAGACCCTGCCCGGCGGCACACCGGAAGTCGTTGCCATTATGTGTCGCAACCACCGCGGTTTCGTCGAGGCGCTGGTGGCGGCCAACCGGATCGGTGCCGACGTGCTGCTACTGAACACCTCCTTCGCCGGGCCGGCGCTGGCTGAGGTGGTCAATCGCGAAGGCGCGGATGCGGTGATCTACGACGAAGAGTTCACCGACTCGGTGGACCGCGCACTGGCCGACAAGCCCAACGCCACCCGCGTCGTCGCGTGGACCGACCAGCCGCACGACGCAGGCGTCGAGAAACTGATCGCCGCCCACACCGGTAAGCGCCCCGCCAAAACGGGCCGCAACGGCAAACTGATCCTGCTGACGTCGGGAACTACCGGTAACCCCAAGGGCGCCAAGCACTCCGGCGGCGGTGCGACCGAACTCAAGGCGATCCTCGACCGGGTACCATGGCACACCGAAGAGACGACGGTGGTGATGGCGCCGATGTTTCATGCCTGGGGCTTTTCGCAGCTGGTATTCGCCGCGTCGCTGGGCTGCACGGTGGTGACCCGACGCAAGTTCGACCCGGAGGCCACCCTCGACCTCATCGACCGTTACCAAGCCACCGGCCTGTGCGTGGTGCCGGTGATGTTCGACCGGATCATGGACCTGCCCGACGAGGTGCGCCGTCGCTTTCACGGTCGTTCGCTGCGGTTCGCCACCGCTTCGGGATCTCGGATGCGCCCCGACGTCGTCACCCGGTTCATGGACGAGTTCGGCGACGTCATCTACAACAACTACAAC
>NZ_JBAPPI010000631.1:0-1948 GCF_049280035.1 Mycobacterium sp.
ACCCACGACCCAGCGAAACCACAGGGCCGGCCGTTCCATACTTACTAGCGCCGTGCCCTAGATGCCGAGGTCCTTGGCGACGATCGTCTTCATGATCTCGGTGGTTCCGCCGTAGATCGTTTGGATGCGGGCGTCGACGAACGCGCGCGACACCGGGTACTCGCGCATATAGCCGTAGCCGCCGTGCAGCTGCAGGCAGCGGTCGGCGGTGCGGACCTGCAGTTCGGTGGTCCACCATTTCAGCCGGGCCGCCCGGGCCGCGGTGAGTTCACCGGTCAGATGTTGGGCGATGCAGTCATCGAGATAGGTTCGCGCGATATCGAGTTCGGTAGCCAGCTCAGCGAGCACGAACTGGGTGTTCTGCAAGCCAGAGATCGGGGAGCCGAAGGCATTTCGCTGCTTGACGTAGTCGAGGGTTTCGGCCAGTACCCCTTCGGCGGCAGCCACCGCGCCCACCGCCAGCGAAAGCCGCTCTTGCGGAAGGTTGTTCATCAGTTGATAGAAGCCCCTGCCCTCCTCCTCGAGCAGGTTTTCGACAGGAACCCGCATATCGGTGAAGCTCAGCTCGCTGGTGTCCTGGGCGTGCAGGCCGATTTTCTCCAGGTTCCGGCCGCGGGAAAAACCCGGCGTGTCCGGGTCGACGACCAGTAGCGATAGCCCCTTGTGCCGGTCGGGCGAAGTGCGCACCACGATGATGAACAAGTCGCCAGTCTGCCCATTGGAGATAAACGTCTTCGCGCCGTTGACGACGTAATGGTCGCCGTCACGTACCGCGGTGGTGCGGATACCGGCCAGGTCGCTGCCGGCGCCCGGCTCGGTCATCGCGATGCCGATGATCGTCTCGCCGGTCACCACACCCGGTAGCCAGCGTTGTTGTTGTTCGGGTGTGGTCAGGTCGGTGAGATAAGGCAGCACGATGTCGTTCTGCAGCGACAAGGTGACAGCCTCGGCCGCCGCGCCTGCCCGCTGGAGTTCGTCAACGACGATCGCGTTGTAGCGGAAGTCGTCGACGCCTGCCCCGCCGAATTCCTCGGGCACCGAAATTGCCAGCAGTCCAAGCTTTCCCGCTTCGGTAAAGAGCGAACGATCCACACAGCCGGCCTTCTCCCATTGTTCATGGGCGGGGACGACGGTCTGCTGCACGAAATCGTGCACCAGTTCTTGAAACTGGCGATGCTCGTCGGCGTACTGCAGGCGTGCGCTCATTCGAATGCTCCTGTCAGCGGAAGGCGTCCATACCGGTGATCGCCTGGCCAAGGATCAGCTGGTGCATTTCCGGGGTGCCCTCGTAGGTGAGCACCGACTCCAGGTTGACCATGTGCCGGATCACCGGGTATTCCAGCGATATCCCATTGCCACCCAGGATCGTTCGCGCTGTTCGGCAAATCTCGATCGCCTCACGGGTGTTATTGAGCTTGCCGAAACTGACCTGCTCGGGAAGCAGTCCGACGCTGTCCTTAAGGCGCCCGAGCTGCAACGCAAGCAGCAGGCCTTTGTGCAATTCGACGGCCATGTCGACGAGTTTCGCTTGCGTCAACTGGAATCCGGCGATCGGACGGCCGAACTGGGTGCGTTGGGTGGCGTAGTCCAGCGCGGCCTGCCACGCCGAACGCGCGGCGCCCATTGAGCCCCAGACAATGCCGTAGCGTGCTTCCGACAGGCATGCCAGCGGGCCTTTGAGGCCCTTTACCTCCGGCAGCACGGCGTCGTCGGGCAGCCGCACGTCGTCGAGCACCAACTCGCTGGTGATCGACGCCCGCAGCGAGAGCTTGTGGTGGATGGTGTTGGCGGAAAATCCCGGCGTATCGGTGGGCACGATGAATCCGCGGATCCCGTCGTCGGTGGCCGCCCACACAATCGCGACGTCGGCGACCGAACCGTTGGTGATCCACATTTTGCGGCCGTTGAGGATCCAGTCCGACCCGTCGCGTCGCGCCCGGGTTGTCAT
>NZ_JBAPPI010000632.1:0-2176 GCF_049280035.1 Mycobacterium sp.
CTCTCGTAGCGCTGACGCTCGGCAAGGTCGGCGATCTGCTGCACGGCCGCGGTTAACGCGGCGTTGTCCAGGCCGTCGATCAACTCAGCGGCGCGCTCGGCTGCCGCGGCGTATTGGCCGGCGGTCGCATCGCGAGCAGCCGGACACGGCGAAACCTCATGCTGCGGGCAGGCCGGTCCGTGCAGCACCGAACGGGCCAGCCGCTTGGTGCAGGTGCGCACACCGGTGAACCGCGCCAGCAGGGCGGCGGTGTCGGCGGCGTCGGCCCGGGAGCGAAACGGGCCGACCGCGCGGTCTTGGCGCGGCGTTCGGGTAGCCGAAAACCGGGGAAAGGCTTCGTCGCTCAGCACCAGCCACCACCAGCGGTGCGGGAATCTCGATCGGCGGTTGTAGGGCGGGGCGTGCGCGCTGAGCATCCGCAGTTCGCGGACACCGGCTTCTAGCCCGTGCGCGCACTCGACATGCTCGACGGTGGTCGCCAGCGCGACCATCTCCTTGATCCGGCTACGCTGATCCGAACCGTTGAAGTACTGACTTACCCTGCGCCGCAAGTCAATTGCGGTGCCGACGTAGAGCACCTCGCCAGCCGGCCCACGGAATAGGTAGACCCCCGGCCGGCGCGGCAACCCTTGGGCCAGCACTCGCTTGCGCCGCTGTGCTGGCGTCACGTCGGGCAGATACGAGCGCAAGTCGGCGTAAGTCTGCACACCTTGATTGCCGACGCGCTCGATGAGCGCGTGCAATACCTCGACGGTGGCCCGCGCGTCGTCGAGCGCCCGGTGGGTGGGCTCGCTGGCGACGGCGAACAGCCGGGCCAGCGCTGCCAGCCGCACGCTTGGAGCTTCCTCGCGGCTGAGCACCCTGCGGGCCAGCTGGACGGTGCACAGCACTTGCGGCCGCCGCCATCCGATTTCGCACCGATCGGCAGCGGCCCGCAAAAACCCGATGTCGAACCTGGCGTTGTGGGCCACCAGCACCGCGCCGCGGGCGAACTCGAAAAACATCGGCAACACCGCGCCGATGGTCGGCGCATCGCACACCATCGCCGTGGTGATGCCGGTCAGCTGCACGATCTGCGGCGGGATGCTGCGCTGCGGGTCGACGAGGGTGGCGAACTCGCCCAGCACCACACCGCCGCGCACTTTGACCGCCCCGATCTCGGTGATCGCGTCGGCGACCATCCCCTCACCAGCGGTCATGCGCCCGCCGGTGGTTTCCAGGTCCACGACCACGAATGTGGTCTCGCGCAGCGTCATTTCGGCAGCCCCGTCGAGGTCGGGGAGGCTCAGCTGCTCGCCGGTGGGCGCGCCCATGGCCGTGACGTTAGGCAGTCGCACCGACACTGCTCGAATTCTCCCGCGGCGCGTCGCGGGCCATTAACGGAAACGACGCCGGCGAGATATGTCGGTGCCGGCGGTTAGCGTGGCGGCAAGGCCACCCAAAAGACCGAGAGGAACAACGAGATGGCGCACACCAGCGAGCCCGACCCGGCGGCGGCAGGCCCGCCCGATCCAGGAGAACCAGTGGTCATCGATTGCGACGACTGCGCAGTACGCGGTCCGGGATGCCGTGACTGCGTCGTCAGCGTGATACTCGGGGTACCGGAAACTTTGCTGGAGGATGAGCGCGCCGCACTGGAGGTGCTCGCCGAAGCGGGGCTGGCCCCGAGACTGCGGCTGGTTCCAATTCACCGTCAGCGGCCGGGGGTCGCCTAACGGCGTTACGTTGAAATCTTGCTGTTTTCTTAATCATCCAGAGTTGGACAACGCCGATGCCGTTTCGTAACCTATCTGAGACCTAAAGCAGACTCGGCCGTGTGGGCCGACGAGGTTTAAGGATGCAAACTCTTGGGGTTGGGGCATAACGGCAGAAGCGCGTGTTTGCGCGCAGCCAAGCGCTTCGCTACAGCGCTAGCTGTGTCAGCCGTCCTATCCGGAGTTGCCGCCAGCAATGTGCTGGCCGACCCAGTCAATGACGCGATGGCAAAGCTCAGTGAGTTGTCGCGGCAAGCTGAGCAGACCACCGAGGCGATGCACAGTGCGCAGCTCGACCTCAACAACAAGCTGGCCACACAGCGGGCAGCCGACAAGAAGCACACCGAAGACCTGGCCGCCGCAGACGCCGCGAAGTCGCGGTTGGCAACATTTCAGGCCGGCATCGACAAGTTTGCGGCAGC
>NZ_JBAPPI010000633.1:0-6393 GCF_049280035.1 Mycobacterium sp.
GTCGTAGCCATACTGCAACTGCCGCCCATCCTGTCACACCAGACCCGCCGGTTGCCGATTCGCCCGATAAATAAGACCGAATTTCAAAGATTAAGAACCGACAAATCAACGCCTTAAGCCAACGAAATGCAGCCCGCGCAAACCGTCCAGGCGGCCCGCAGTTGACCGCCAGCCGTGGCCGCGGATTCAGGCGTGGTAGTCCAGCGCCATTGTCATCCCGATAAAAGCCACCAGCAGCAGCACCATGATGGACAGGTCAAAACGGACGGCACCGACAGTGAGCTGCGGTATCAGCCGACGTAGCAGCTTCACCGGCGGGTCGGTGACCGACAGGATGATCTCTAGAATGACCACGGTGGCACCCCGTGGGCGCCAGTCCCGGCTGAACGATCGGATGAACTCGACGACAACCCGAGCGATCAGCAACAGCCAGAAGATAAACAGCGCAAAACCAACGATGTGCACAAACAGCGTCAACGAGAGCCCGACCTTAGTGATGAAGACGATGTGACTTTGATGACAGCCCCGGCTGGGGCCGGCACGGCAACGCCCAGCCTACCCACTCCAACAGCCGATACCCATTTGTCCAGCAACGTGGCCCGCCCGTAGGCAGGCGGCTACTGGTAGGCGTAAAAGCCGGTCTCGGCGATGCGCCGGCGCTCCTCGGGCGAGACGTCGACGTCGGCGGGTGAGAGCAAAAACACCTTGGTCGCGACCTTGTCGAAGGAACCACGCAGCGCAAAAGCCAACCCCGCCGCGAAGTCGACCAGCCGCTTCGCGTCGGCGTTGTCCATCGAGACCAGGTCCATGATCACCGGGGTGCCGTCACGGAACCGCTCCCCGATGGTGCGGGCCTCGCTGTAGTCCTTGGGCCGCAACGTGGTGATCTTCGACAGTGGGCTGCTCTCGTCGAACAGCATCGCCATCCGGCGCGGATCCATCGCCAGTGCGCCGCGGGTCGAGCCCCGCAATGACCCGAAGCGCGGCCGGCCCAGGTCACCGCGGTCGTACTCATGCGCCCGGAACCGGTGCTCGTCGGGATAGCCGCCGCGATAGCTGGCCGACGCGAATTCGCCGGGTTCGCCGCGTGGATCGTCGTAGTCGCGCCCGTCATAGCGGCCGTACCCGTCGTCGGCAAACCGCTGCCGGGGGTAGCCGCCCCGGTTCGGGGCTTGGTCGTCGTAGTACTCGTCGTCGTAGTCCTCCATCGGAGCCATACCGAAGTAGGCCTTGACCTTGTGCAGTGTGCTCATCGCCTGGACCCCTTCTAGGCTCTGGGTGTTGCGGTGTCTGTGATGAAGATGTGACTGGAGTGACTAATTAGGGTGACGGTAGCGGTCTCCTGCCCAATAACGCGGTACCGACACGCACACACGTCGAACCATGTTTGACCGCAGTTTCGAGGTCGTTGGACATCCCGGCCGACAATCCCACCGCATTCGGATGGGCCCGGCGTACCCGCTGGTGCTCCGACTCCAGACGCGCGAACGCCGTATCGGGATCCCAGTCCAGCGGCGGGATGCCCATCAGCCCAACCAATTCCAGGGATTCGGCGGCTTCGACCTGCGCGCAGATTTCGTCGACGGCTTTCGCGTCGGAGACGTCGACGCCGCCTCGGGACACGTCACCGTCGAGGCTGATCTGGACGTAAACCCGCAGCGGATTGTCTCGATGTCCGTCGCTGCGTGCCGCTGCCACAGCGCGGTCAAGCGCCCACACCACCCGGGTACTGCCGATCGAGTGGGCGGTGTGCGCCCAGTTGGCCAATGACCGGGCTTTGTTGCGCTGGATTTGGCCCACCATGTGCCAGTGCAGGCTCGGTGATGTCTTTGGCGATATCGATGAGCCGCCCAGCAACCTTGCGACCTCACCTGCCTTTGCCGCCGCCTCCTGTTCGCGGGATTCGCCGAAGGCGGTGCATCCCAAACTCGACAAAATTGCCACATCGGTTGCTGGAAAGAATTTGGTAATAGGCAGAAGTTGAATTTCGTCGACTTTACGGTCGGCCGCTTCGGCGGCCGCCGCGAGCCGCGATCGAAGCGCTGTCAAAGCGTCCGCCAATTCCGATTCCCGCTCCGGTCGCGGTGTTAGTTTTACCGCCACTCGACAGTCCTGGTTCATTCGATCCACACCACCGACGCCAGCCGCCCGGTCGGGGCGTCTCGGCGATGACTGAACAGGCTGGGGTCATCGACCGTGCACCGTGGGTCCACATCGATCGCGGCGACACCCAAAGCCTTGAGCTGACAGGCGATTCCGGCACGAAGGTCCAGACCGGGGGTGCCACTGGAGGTGGTGGTGCGACTGCCCGGCAACGCCTCCTCAACCTCATCGGCCATCGCCGCGGGAACTTCGTAATTGCGGCCGCTGACCGCGGGTCCCAGCAGCGCCGAGATGTCAGGTTCATGCGCACCCGCGGCCACCATGGCCTCGACTGCGCGGGCTACCACGCCATCACGCGCTCCGACCCGACCGGCGTGCACGGCGGCGACGACGCCGGCCCGCGCGTCGGCCAGCAGCACCGGCACGCAATCTGCGCTCACCACCGCCAAGGCCAGCCGCGGCGTGCTCGTCACGAGCGCGTCGGTGTGCGCGACCGGGGTATTGCGCGGCCCGTCGACCAGCTCGACCCGATCACCGCGAACCTGGTTCATCCACGCCACCCGGTCGGCGCCAAGGCCGATAGCGGCGGCCAGCCGCCGGCGGTTGGCCGCCACCGCGGCCGGGTCATCGCCGACATGGTCACCGAGGTTGAAGGTGTCGAACGGCGGCGCCGAGACGCCGCCGGCGCGGGTAGTGGTCACCCGCCGGATACGAACGCTCACACACCCAGTATCCGGCTCGCCCAGCGCCGACTCGGCCGGACGGCATGCTGCGGCACCCATCGTGGCGCGGTTAGCGCCGCATGAAAGGCGGCACGTCGACGTCCTCGTCGTCCTCGCCGCCGATGTTCAGGGTCGCGCCGTTGGTCTGCAACGGCACGCTGACCGCGTCGACTGGCTCGAACAGCGACGAACTGACCTTGCCGGCCTTGCCCGGCGCAATGCCCTGGGTCTGGCCGCTGCCCACGACCGGTTTTCGGCCGGGGCCGCTCGCGTCGAAACCCGCCGCGATGACGGTGATCCGCACTTCGTCGCCGAGCGAGTCGTCGATCACGGTGCCGAAGATGATGTTGGCGTCCTGGTGGGCGGCGTCCTGCACCAGCGACGCCGCCTCGTTGATCTCGAACAGCCCCAAATCGCTGCCGCCGGCGATCGACATCAGCACACCCTGTGCGCCTTCCATCGAAGCTTCCAGCAGCGGCGAGTTGATCGCGATCTCGGCGGCCTTGAGCGCGCGGCCGTCGCCGCGTGCCGACCCGATGCCCATCAGCGCCGTCCCGGCACCGGACATGATGCCCTTGACGTCGGCGAAGTCGACGTTGATCAGCCCCGGCGTGGTGATCAAGTCGGTGATGCCCTGCACACCGTTGAGCAGCACCTCGTCGGCGCTGCGGAAGGCGTCCATCAGCGAAACCGCGGCGTCGCCCATCTGCAACAGGCGGTCGTTGGGGATCACGATGAGGGTGTCGCAGCTTTCTCGCAGCGACGAGATGCCGTTTTCGGCCTGGGTGCCGCGCCGCTTGCCCTCGAACGAGAACGGTCGCGTGACCACACCGACGGTCAATGCGCCCAGCTTGCGGGCGATGCTGGCGACGACGGGCGCCCCACCGGTGCCGGTGCCGCCTCCCTCGCCGGCGGTGACGAACACCATGTCGGCGCCGCGGAGCAGCTCCTCGATCTCGTCCTTGGCGTCGTCGGCGGCCCTGCGTCCGACCTCGGGGTCGGCGCCGGCGCCCAGCCCGCGGGTCGAGTCGCGCCCGACGTCGAGCTTGACGTCGGCGTCGCTCATCAACAGCGCCTGGGCGTCGGTGTTGATCGCGATGAACTCCACACCCTTGAGGCCCTGCTCGATCATCCGGTTGACGGCGTTGACGCCGCCGCCGCCGATCCCTACGACTTTGATGACGGCCAGATAGTTGTGCGGCGGGGTCATCATTGTGTCTTCCTCCCGGTGGGGCTTGGCCTAAGTGCGTAACGACCTGGCAAACCTCAACCTCAACTAAAGGGTTAGAGTTATGTCAAGTTGTTTCGCGCAAACAGAACGGTATTGCCGCCGCGCGCACGATCGACGCAGGCGCGCCGAGGATCCGCGGGCGAATTTCGAGCGAATTTTCGCCGGGCCGACGCCGATCTACCGCTCCAGGTCGCTACTTGACGGTCGGCAGATCAGGGCTGGACACGTCGTAGACCCGGCCGGGTTGGGTCAATAGGGCGCCCAGTTTCTCGGCCTTTTCTTCGGTGCGCTCGTTGGTCCCCCAGATCACCGTGCGCCCATCGGTGAGCGTCAAGGTGATCGACGCGACCGACGGCGCGGCAATCCGGCTCACCCGCCCGACGACCTCGGGTCGCAGCGCGGTCAACACCGCGAGCGCGGCCTTGGTCGCCGGATCGGTCGGCCCGGGGTTGTCGACGTCGATGTAGGGCAAAGCCGGTGGCGGCGGGGCGGTCGCGAAGTCGACGCCGTCGCGGTCATAGAGATGCGGGCCGTCGGGAAAGTCCTTGACCACCAACGGAACCCGCTCGATGACGGTGATCCGCAGCGCCGACGGGTATTGGCGCTGCACCCGCGCACTCGCCACCCGCCGAATGGCCGCCACCCGGTCGGCGACCCCGTCGGTGTTGATCTGCAACAGCGGGGTACCGAGCCGGACCTGCGCGACATTGAGCACCTCGTCGCGGGTCACCGCCCCAATCCCGGTGACGATGATGCTGCGCGCAGACATCACCGGCGTGAAGTAGAGGACCAGCCCCAGTGCAACGGTGAGCAAGGTCAGCCCCACCGTCGCGAGCACCAGCTTCAAGCCACGCACCGCCCCGCGCGGAACGGGTTTGGCCGGGTCCGCGGCACGCCCGCTGGCCCGGCGTTTGGCCTCCCGGCGAGCCTGCTCGATCGCCGTCGCGCGCTCCTGCGCCGCGCGGCGCTCAGCGCGTTCCCGCCTGGCCCGTCGACGGGGACCCTCCACCACATCGGGCTCTGCGGCCTCGCCGGCCGCGGCGTCCTCGGATCCACCGGCGGTAGCGATCGGTTCGGTGACAGTGGCTTCGGCGGCGGGATCGCCACCCGTTTCGGCCGGCACGCCGCCGTCCTGCTCGGTCACCACAACACCCCCGGCCGGCCCGGCGTGCTGCGGTTGGCCCGCACCCGCAGCGCGGTCAGGATTTCCGGCCCAAGCATGGTGACATCGCCCGCGCCCATCGTGACAACGACATCACCCGGGCCGGCCGCCGCGGCGACCGCTTCGGCGACCGAGGAGAAATCCGGCAGGGACTGCACCGGCACGCTGACGTGCTCGGCGACACTTGCCCCACTCACACCGGCAAGGGGTTGTTCGCGTGCGCCGTAGACGTCGAGCACGAAAACTTGGTCGGCGGCGTCGAGCGCCTGACCAAATTCGGCGGCGAAAGCCTTTGTCCGCGAATATAAATGCGGCTGAAACACCACCAGCGACCGGCCGATACCGCTCTGCTCCAGCAACGTGCGGACCGCCTCCAGCGTGGCGCTGATCTCCGTCGGGTGATGGGCATAGTCGTCGAACACCCGCACCGACGCCGCGGTGCCGATCAACTCGAAGCGACGACGCACCCCTTCGAAACCGGCCAGCCCGTCGAGCACACAGTCGGCGGGAGCGCCGATCTCGATCGCCGCCAGCAGCGAGCCCAACGCATTGAGCGCCATGTGTCGGCCGGGCACCGACAGCCGCATCACCCACGGATGGATCTCGCCGGCCAGCTTGACGTGCGCGACCGCCCCGGTCCCCTGCTGTTCCCAGGACAACAACGCTCCGTCCAACTCGGCCCCCGGGCGGTCGCGCGACGAGCCATACCGCAGCACCCGTATCCCCAGCGCCGCAGTACGTTCCGCCAGGGCGGCAGCCCCCGGATCGTCGGTACAGACCACCAGCGCGCCGCCGGGCGCAATCCGCTCCGCAAAGGAGTCGAACACCGCGGTGTAGGCATCGGGACTGCCGAAGAAGTCCAAATGGTCTGCCTCGATGTTGGTGACCACCGCGACATTCGGGGTGTACTCCAGCAGCGAGCCGTCGCTCTCGTCGGCTTCGGCGACAAAGCAGTCACCGCTGCCGTGGTGGGCGTTGGTGCCGGCCTCGCCCATCTCACCGCCGACCGCGAAGGACGGGTCCCGCCCGCAATGCTGCAGCGCCACGATGAGCATTGACGTGGTCGTCGTCTTGCCGTGCGTGCCGGTGACCATCAGCGTGGTGCGTCCGGCCATCAGCTTGGCCAGCACCGCCGGCCGCAGTACGACCGGGATGCCGCGTCGGCGGGCCTCGAC
>NZ_JBAPPI010000634.1:0-10702 GCF_049280035.1 Mycobacterium sp.
GGCAATCCGTTGGGGTTCGGCGGCGAGGAGGCGACGTCGGGCAACACCGGATACGGCCCGTTCGGCCCGAATGGGCCCTGCCCTTGATCGACGCCCGCACAGGGCATCGGGTTGCCGGGCCGCGGCAACAGCTCTGGCGGCGGCGCGTAGGAGCACGGCGATCCCGGCGCCACTGCGGGTCCCGGATGATCCGGGGTGCCTTCGAGTACCGGCGGCGCAGGCGGGGGCGCACCGTTGGGGAACCGGGTGCCGTTGGGGTCGGGGAACCGGAACGCCGGCAGCCCAGCGCTGCGCCAGAAGTCCTCCGGGTCGATCCCGCGCTTCTTGAACGCGGCGTCCACCCACGGCTGCAAGATCCAGTACGGCAGCAGATTGGATAGGACGATCTTGAAGTACGGCCCCGACGCGACGGTTTCACCCAGCGAAGCGGCGAATTGACCGACATACTTGAGACTTTGGGCCAGGTCTTCCTTGCGTGCCACCAGCACGTCGCTGATCGAACGCAGCTGCTCGAGCACTGTATTGAGATTCGGGTTGTCGTTGACGAAATTCTGCACTTGGGCCGAGAACGCGGAAATGTTCCCCAGCAACGCGTCGATGGCCCGTCCGCGTTCGTTGAACGCGGCCAGCAGTGTCTTCGCGTTGACCAGCAGCCGGTTGATTTGTTCGCTGCGGTCACCGAGCACGCTGGCCACCTTGTTGGCCTGGGCGAGCAGGTGCGTGATCGCCTCGTCGCGTTTACCGATGGTGTCGGAGAACTTGGCCAAGCCGTCCAGCGCGGGGCTCAGATGCGAATAGGTCTGACTGATGGTCTGCGACAACACATTCAGCGACTGTTTGACGGTGTCGATGTTCCACCCGGCGGCGGCCTTGGTGACGTCCAAGGCCGCGTCGTAAATCTGATAAGGCGTGGTGCTTTGCCCCAGCGGCAGCACACCATTCGGACGCAACGTCTGGGTGCCCCGCGGCTCGATCTCGAGCACCTTCTTACCCAGCACGGTGTCGGTCTTGATCGCCAGCCGGCTCTCGGTGCCGATGGTGTTGCCGCCAAGGGAGAACTTGACTACGACGTGGTCGCCGTCGATCTTGAACCCCTCAACCTTGCCGACTTCCACGCCGGTGATGCGTACCTTGTCGCCTTTGTTCAGCTGGCCGGTGTCGGTGAATTGTCCGAAGTAACTCGGAGTGGCGAACAGCATCGGGGCGCTGGTAAAGCTTTGGCCCACAGCGACAATGAGCACCAGCACGGTCATACCCAGCAGGCCGATCCGCACCCGGTTGGAAGGTTGTAGCGTTCTCATTGCGGCGTGCACCTACCCGTGGGCTGCTGCCAGATCCTGACCGAGCGCACCGGGCCGCCGGATTGCAGTCCGTTCCACCTGATCGTGACGTCACAGACGTAGAAGTTGACCCAGTCTCCGTAAAGGCCGATGCTGCGGCCGATCAGGTTGTACGCCGTTGGAATCTTCTCCATCAGATCGTTGAGCTGATCGCGTTGGTCGACGAGCGGCTGCTGAAGCGCCTGCAGGTAGTTGAGCTCCTTGTGCAGCACCGCTCGGTTGTCGGCCAGCAGGTCGGCTACTGTTCCCGCCGCGTTGCTGATGTTCGCGGTGCCGGCGGCCAGCGGGTCGGCGTGGTTCTTCAGCCCGGTGATCAGTTTCTCGAAATTGTCGACAGTCTGGTCGAACTCCTTCCGATGTTTGACCGTGGTGTCCAGCACGATATTCAGGTTTTTGACGACGTCGCCGATCGCTTGGTCACGCTCGGCGATACGGGAGGTTGCTTGGGCGGTCTGGTCGAGGATGTCGTTGATCGTGCCGCCCTCACCCTGAAACACCGTGATGATGGCCGAGGTGATGGTGTTGACCTTTTCCGGATCGAGCGCCCGAAACAGCGGCTTGAAACCACCGATCAGCGCGTCGAGATCCAACGCCGGTGAAGTTCGCGACAGCGGGATGAATCCGCCCGGCGGCAGCACCCGCTCCGCCCCCTCACCCTCGCCGCGGCTGAGTTCCAGGTAACGGTTGCCCACCAGGTCGAGATAGCGGATCTGTGCTGTCGTCGACTGATAGAGCGGTATCGAGCGGTCCACATCGAAGTCCACCCTTACCCGCCTGCCGGCATCGACCAGCCGTATCTTTTTGACCTTGCCGATCTCTACTCCGTAGGCGCGGACGAACTGACCGTTGCGCAGCCCGCTCCCATTGCTGAACTCCGCGGAGTAGGAGTTGGTGCTGTTGAACCGCATCTGACCGAACACCACGATGATGGACACGGTGATCAGCAGCAGCACCAAGGAGACGGTGCCGAGCTTGATGGCGTTGCCGGTGGTTTTCATGGGTTGATCGTGTTGTCCCCGACCTGGCGGCCCCAGACGTACTCAATTGCGTACGGTGAGCCGGTATCGACGTGGTTATACGGCGCCAGACTGGCGCCGGTGTCCATCACCAGAGTCGGCGCTGGCCACAGATCACGGGTAATGGGTTGCCAGCAACCCGGCGCACCCCCCGGCCCGCCGCGGGCGGTCACCCTCGGCAGATTGTCGGGATAGACATAGGGATTCGGCGCTCCGCCTACCAAGCCGGCGAGTCCTAGCAGTCCCATTGAGCCCACTGCACCGACCAAACCTGGAAGGGTGAGGATGCCGCCCAGCCCGGACATCAGCTCGGTCATGGTTCTCAGCGCGTAGCCATTGCCGGTGCCCACCGTCGCGGCCCCCGTGGGTTCGGTGTCGTAGTAATTGCGGATGGTGCAGAAGATTTCGGGACTGTAGGTGTCCAGCAGCTGGGCGGTCGGCAACAGATCGGCGATGCCCCGCTGCAGGTAAGGCCCGCCCTTCCGGAAGATGTCTTCGCCGGTGTTGCCCAGTCCGGTCGCGGCCAACAACGCGGCATCGAGGTCGGCTTCCTGCCGATGAAGCGTGCGCGCGGTGATCACCGCGTTGCTGAGGGAGTCGAACAGATCCGGTGCGGCGTCGGCGTAGGTGTCGCCGAGTGCGGCGAGCTGTTGAATGTCGTGGCGGATCTGCGGCATTCGCGGATTGACGTCGTCGAGGATGGCGTTGGCGTTGACGATCGACTGCCCGAACTTGTCGCCCAACCCGCTTAATGCCTCGGCGGCCGCGGCCAGCGTCAGGTTCAGCTTGACCGGATCTACCTTCTCCGCAATGGAGGTAAGCGTTTCGAACAGGGTATTGAACTCTGTCGTCACCGACCTCGCATCAATCTCATGCTGCGGGCTAATGCGCTGTGACGTAGGGTCTTTCGGCGAACTCAACGACACATATTTGTTGCCGAATACCGTGGTCCCTTTGATATCGGCGTCCACATTGGCCGGAATGAGCCTGATGTACTTGGGATCCACGTCCAAGTCGAGCTTGGCCGCCGGCTTGCCGTCGCGCTGAATCTCCGAAATGCCGGCCACCCGGCCGATCTCGACTCCGTTGTAGGTGATCTTCGACCCCGGATCCATCACCAAACCCGATCGGGCAGCCACCATCGTTAGGCGTGTCTTCGGCGTGAGCTCTCCGCGAAACTGAAACCACCAGAACGTCAGCACCACTGCACTGATCAACAAGAACACCGAGGCGGTCGTCTTGTACCACGGGATACGTATCCGGTTGACCTTCCCGCGCGGTGCCGTCATGACGTCTACACCGTGAGGTTGAAGTTCGGGTTTTTGCCGTAGACCGCCATCGCGGTCAGTACGACCACGACAACGATCGTGATCAACGACAGCCGCATCGAGCGTCCGACCGCTTCACCGACGCCGACCGGCCCGCCGCTGGCGTTGTAGCCGTAGTAGCAGTGGGTGGTCATCACGACCATCGCAACGAGGATCACTTCGGCGAACGACCAACCCACGTCGTTCAGGCGCAGGAATGTGTGGAAGTAGTGGTTGTAGGTGCCGATCGACTGGCCGTAGAACAAGACCGTGGTGGCTTGTGCGGACAGGAAAGCCAGGGTGATCGCCAACCCGTACAGCGGGATGATGACGACGAAACCCGCTATCACCCGGGTGGATGCCAGGTAGGCGATCGATCTGATCCCCATTACCTCCAGTGCGTCGATCTCTTCGCTGATGCGCATGGCGCCCAGTTCGGCGGTGGCGCCGGCGCCAACGGTGGCTGCCAGCGCCTGACCACAGGCCACCGGCGCCACAAACCGCACATTGACCATTGCGGCCAAAAAGCCGGTGAATGCCTCGACACCGATGTTGCCCAGCGACGCGAAGCCCTGGATGGCGACCAGTGAGCCCGCGGACAGCGTGATGAACCCGACGATGGCGGCGGTGCCACCGGCCACGGCCATCGCGCCGGTACCCATCCCCATCTGGGCAATCATCCGCACCAGTTCTTTGTTGTAGCGACGAAAGGCCAAGGGGATCAGGCCGACTGTGGTCAGTGCGAACCAGATGATCTTCCCGAGCTCGGTCAGTTGCTTGGCCGGCGCGCGGCGGTATCGACGGAGGCTGGCGGCTGCCTGCGGGTAGCTGTGAAGCGTGGCGGTGGCCGTAGCCATGTCAGTGCCCCGTTCCGAATCGGACGCCGATGGTCGTCATCACCGCGTTAACCGCGAACAGCGCGATGAAACACAGCACCACCGTCTCGTTGACGGCAGTGCCCAGGCCTTTGGATCCGCCGCGGACGGTCAGCCCGCGGTAGCACCCGACCAGGCCGGCGATCAGACCGAACATCGCGGCCTTGATCATCGCGATCACCACTTCGGGCAGACCGGTCAGCACCGTCAGCGTGGAGAGGTAGGCACCGCTCGAGACGTTCTGCAGGTACACGCTGAAGAGGTAGCCGCCGCCCAGGCCGACGGCGATCACCAGGCCGTTGAGGAGCACCGCGACGGCTATCGACGCGACGACGCGTGGCAGCACCAGCCGGCGGATTGGGTCTATGCCGAGCACCTCGAGCGCATCGATCTCCTCGCGGATGGTGCGGGCGCCGAGGTCGGCGCAGATGGCGGTAGCCCCTGCGCCGGCGACCACTAGCACCGTCACGACCGGGCCGAGCTGGGTGACTGCGCCGATCCCGGCACCAGCACCGGAGACATCGGCGGCGCCGAACTCGGCCAAAAGGATGTTGAGCGTGAAGATGAGCAGCACGGTTTCCGGGATCGCCACCGCGATAGCGGGTAGCAGGGACACCCGCATGAGGAACCAGCCATTCGCGATGAACTCGCGCCATTCGAACGGCTGCGTCAGGGCTTTGCCGGTCAGCGCGCACATCCGGAAGAACCCGCCGATCACTTCCGCTCCTGGTCGGAGCTGGTCGCGTAATTTGCCGGTAAGCAGATACGAAGTGGTCATTGGCGCTTGCTCTCAGGGTGGCAACGCTGCGAAAAGTGCTTCGCGAGACCATCTCTCGAGCTTCGCGTGCCATCCCGGCCGGCAGTCGCGGTGCCCGGCCGCCGGCTCCGTGTCGCCCTCGTTTGCGTCACGCTCCAACTATTGCATTCGACCGTCCGTACAGTCAATAACGGAAAGATCGAAGCGGGCCTTGCTGCGGGGCGCCCTCGATATCCACCGCTGGACCACTAGCTACCCTGGCGCTACCAGGGGTTTTGGCCACCACAAGGCATTGCCGCGGTGCCTCAACTGAGGGCTAGAGCATACTGCTGTCTCGAAGTATAATAGACCGTCCGTACGGTTAGTTGCTTCGGAGGGTTGCGATGCCCCGGTCGCCCGGCAGACGCACCGAGATTCTCGATGCGTTTGTCCGCTATGTCGCCGAACGTGGCTACGAGAGAACGAATCTCGGCGACATTGCCGACGAGCTTGGCATGTCTAAGGGCACCATCGTTCATCACTTTGGCACCAAAATGCAGATGTTGCGGGAGCTCGAGGAAACCCACCTGGCCTGCGAACTCGATGCGCTACGGATGGTGTGGGAGCGGCTGGCCTCGCCGCACGAGCGCATCGCCGCGACGATTTATACCTCCGCACTGTTACAGGTGATCGCTCGCAACGCGACGGTGGCAAGTCAGCGCGAGGTCGTTCAGCTGTCCGATGACCCGGCGATGCAGCAAGTGCGTAAGTTACGCCATCAACTGCAAACGCTCACGATTGACGAGATCCGCAGCGGGATAGAAGCCGGCGTATTCCGAAGTGTGGATGCCGAATTGGCGGCACTGCAGCTGTGGGGATCGCTGCAGTGGATGTGGGTGTGGTTCGACCCCGTCGGTTCCCGGACACCAGAACAAGTCGGGGCCGCTTTTGTCGACGTGTTCCTGGGCGGGCTGCTGCTCGACCGCTTGGGGCTGAGCAAGTGGGCGAACCCTTCCACGGACGTCGTCTCGGTGGTGCGCGAATGCCTTGCCGCGGTAACGGACGCGACAGATTGACGACATAGCCGGGCGGACCCCGGCTAGACCCGCAGGCCTGGCCCTGGAACCGTCAAGCTTGGGTGATTGCCTGATGGCCGGTCGGTCACAGGGCCTGCAACGCCCTTGAGCCACGGAAGCCATCCGGGGCAGTGACGACATACATGTTCGCGCCAGGTGCTGCCTTAACCTCGCCGGCGGTGAACACGGTCATGAGTTCTCTGCCATCACTGTCGGCAACACACACATAGGTGTCGGTCTCAGCGTCATAGTCGACGCTGTCCCAAGCCAATACGAACGCTAAGCAGTTGCCTTCGCGGTCAGTGATGACGAGCTTGTGCACACCTGACCTTTTCAATAGCTCGGCATCCTGCTCGCGTTGTTCAGAGAGCCGGTTGTTGTGGACCGTTACGCGGTTTAACATCTCGTACCTCCTTAGCGAGGTCGTCCCGGTCTTCGTGGAATTTCAGGTGGCGGCCCCCACCTGAGGCCTACCGAACGGTAGGTCGTCGGATGAACCACCACGAACACCCAAGGAAGGGGACCGCTAAGAAGACCGTACCTACTGTTCGCGCTGGCTATGGCCGATATCGCCAGCTCCCCGCAAGGATCTGCATTGGATTTCGCGAAATTTTCAGGCTCCGCTGAATTCGCGAGTTACTGTCTCCGATAGGCACTGCAAACAACGCTGCGGAGGGCAAATGACCGCCTATCAGACGCTGGTGGTCGGCACCGATGGCTCGGAGTCGTCGCTGCGCGCGGTCGACCGCGCGGGCGAGATCGCCGCCGAGAACAACGCGAAGCTGATCATCGCGACGGGCTACTTCCCGCAAAAGGAAGATTCGCACGCTATCGACGCCCTCGGGGCCGAGGCCTACAAGGTGTCCGGCAACGCACCGATCTACGACATGTTGCATGACGCCCGCGACCGAGCAAAGGCCGCCGGGGCGAAGAACATCGAGGACCGCCCGATCAGGGATGCCCCGGTACACGCGCTGGTGGACCTCGCCGAGGAGGTTGGGGCCGATCTGCTGGTGGTCGGCAACGTCGGACTGGACGCGCGATCCGCGATCATCGGGCGGGTGTTCTCGATCCCCGGAGCTGTCGCCACCAGGGCCAAGATCGATGTGCTGATCGTTCACACCACTTAGCTGACCAGGCCACTCCGATGAGGAGTGGTTGAGCGGTGTTCCCGTCCACGGTGAACCTGCAACAGGTGCGTGGACTCGACCCGTTGATGGCGGGGCTGGCCTTTCTCGGGCCGTCCGCGGGTGCGGCGTTGGGTGGCCCGGTATCCGGACGTCTCGCGGCACGCAATAAACCCTTTGCAGTCATGGGGATTGGCTGCACCGTCGCTGCGGTATCGCTTGCTGTGCTGGCCGCCTCCACCAACTTCGCGGTGTATCTCGTCGCGCTGACGGCCTGTGGCTTCACCATGGGCTTCGTCTATGCGTTCACGACGGTGGCAACCCAGGCGGTCGTCGCACCCGAGCGGGCCGGCGAAGCCGCCGGTGTCACCCTCACATCACTCGTCACGCTCGCCGGAGTCGGGGTCGCGGTGTCGAGCAGCGTGCTGGAAGTGCTTGAGCACCAAGGCCTGAGCACCGGCAACGGCATCCGGGCCATCCTCGCGGTGATTGCCGCGCTGCTGCTGCCCGCTGGCCTCGCGGTGCTTGGGATTACCCGCACCAAGAACCACTCGCCAGCAATAGGAGTGTGATCGTCATGACTGAGCAAACTGCAGCAACGACAACGGAAAACGAACCGGCGGGCGCCCTGGCGCGCAGTCAGACCGTGTTCATGGTCGCGGCCTTGGTGTTGTCGGTGATCTCGTTCATGCTCAACGCCACTATGCTGTCGCCGGCGATTCGCGACATCAACACCCACCTCGGGCCCAACGCGTTCCCATCCATGTCGAGCTACAACTATCTCGCCGGTGCGATCGCCAATGTGGTGCTGATCCGGTGGAGCGATTACATCGGACGCAAGCGCGTCCTGATCGGCGTCCTGAGCATGATGTGCATCGGAACGCTGTTGTGCATCTTCGGGACCTCGCTGCCGGTGGTGGTGGCGGGCCGGGTGCTGCAGGGAGCATCCAACGTCACCTTCGGCCTGGCCTTCCTGATCATGCGCGAACGCCTTACCGCTGCGGTGTTCGGCGTCTGCTGCGGGATTCTTTCCGCGGTCAACGGCGGGGTGGCCGGCACCGATGCGCTGCTCGGCGGTTTCCTGGTCGACCACTTCGGATATCGCTCCATCTTCGTCGTGACTCTGGTGGTCGGTATTGCCTCCGTCGCGCTTGGCTGGAAAGCGGTGCCCGCAGACGAATCCGCTCGCGCGGCCCCCGGCCGAATGGACTGGATGGGGGCGGTCCTGATCGCTGTGACCGTCGCGGGGATCACACTATTCATCGGCAACGGTGGACACCTGGGCTGGAGTTCGCCGTTCGTGCTCGGTTGCATCGCCGCTGCCATCGCGGCGTTCGCGGCATTCGTCGTGGCCGAGAGGCGGGTGGCGTATCCACTGGTGCACATCGATGAGTTGCGCTCGCGCTATGCCTGGCCCGTGATCGCCGTGACCATCCTGTTCTTTGCCTCATGCATGGTCGTGCTGAGCTTCCTCATCCCGTCCATCGCCGAGAACCGATCTGTCGGCTTCAGCGCCAACGGAATGACGACGGCTTTGCTGTTCATTACTCCCGCCGCGCTGGTCCAACTGACCGTGGCGCCGTTGATCGGACGGCTCGCGGTACGGATCGGCTGGGTGACGGTGTTGCGGGCGGGACTGGTCAGTGCGGTGGCCGTCACCGCCCTCCTCGCGGTTTTTGCGCTCGACCGAAATATGGCCATCCTGTTGACGCTCTTGTTCGGAGCATCCATGGGTGTTGCACTCACCCCGCTGGCCGCGCTGGGTGTCATACAGGCGCCCGAGGATGAGCCGGGGTCGCTGCCGGGGATCAGCAACGCTGCGTTCGGCATCGGTGGCTCGCTCGGATTTGCCTGGGCCGGAACGGTTGTCGGGGAGGGCGCAAAAGCCTCCTACCACTCGGCGTTGTGGATCTGCGTCGCCATCGGTATCGCGGCTATTGCGACCAGCCTGATCCTCAAGCCGAGATCGGCACCGGTGGTTTCGGGCCACTGATTGCAAGCTGCCCGACGGCCGGTGTTCGTGTCGATGTAACGGGTTTTTACTCCCTGGTGGCGGATGCTGGCAGCCATGAGCGTCGCGACCGTCGCGCCCGGTGCGATCGAGGTTATGTTCGCTGGCCGGTTCGGGTTTGGCATTTACCGCTGGGCTTACCTACCCTTTGATGTTCCACCGGGCGTGCAGCGAATCCGGGTTAGCACGTCTCACGAGGACTTCGCTGTCGGCCCGCTGGCTCGAAATGTATTGGATCTAGGCATCTTCGGGTCAGCTGGCCACGACCTGGGTAATGCAGCGGGATTTCGGGGCTGGTCCGGCGGCGCCCGCGACAGCTTCGAGATCTCCAGTACTTACGCCACTCCCGGCTATCTGGCCGGCCCGATCGAGCCTGGAGTATGGGCCGTCGCGCTTGGTCCGGTGGTCATGAGCCCTTGGGGGATGGCGTGGCAAGTGCGCGTCACGATGGATCGCGGGGAACCTGTTGAGGAAGCCGACCCGGTCGTCGCATCTGCGCCGCCACCGTCGATTTGCGGGGCGCGTTGGTATCGCGGGGATCTGCATCTGCACACCGTCCACTCCGACGGCGAGCGCGACCCCGATGAACTGGTGGCGGCTGCGCAGGCCGGCGGGCTGGACTTCATCGTTTCGACCGAGCACAACACCAACGCTGCCAACCGAGTGTGGCCGGCATGCCGCACCGGCGGCCTGCTGGTGATTCCCGGCGAGGAGGTCACCACTCGGCACGGGCATTGGCTGGCTGTCGGCCTGTCACCGCACGGCTGGGTGGACTGGCGATATGGCCCGAGCGACGGGGTTTTTCCGCGGTTTGCCGCAGAGGTCCGGCAAGCCGGTGGCTTGGTGGTCGCCGCGCATCCGTCCGTGCCGCTGCCGGGATCGGCGTGGGAGTTCGGTTTTGACCACGTGGACGCGCTCGAGGTATGGAATGGCCGGTGGAACCTCGATGATGAACTATCGCTTCGCATTTGGCAGCGATTGCTGCGGCAGGGCCGGCGCGCTGTGGCGGTCGGCGGCAGCGACTCGCACGGCGAACACCAGCAGGTCGGCTCGCCGCAGACGGTCGTGCACGCGGACGGACTGTCAGCACCCGCAATTGTCAACGGGCTGCGTTGCGGTCGTTCATACCTCGCCCGATCACGCGATGTTGCACTGGAGCTGACCGCGACCGCCGACGACGGCGTGGCCGGTCCCGGGCAGACGCTGCGGGTGCC
>NZ_JBAPPI010000635.1:0-5041 GCF_049280035.1 Mycobacterium sp.
GTGGATACCCCGGCGGGGGCTTCGGAGGCGGCCACGGTGGCTTCGGAGGGGGCCACGGCGGCTTCGGCCACGGTGGGTTTGGCCGCGGTGGGTTTGGTTTCTGAGTCCCGGATGCAAACTGTCACCTGACGTTCGCCCGCCGCTCAGAAGAGCGATGCCGTCAGCTCATTGCGGCGACTTACAAACGGGTGTATGAGATGTACCGTTTTCGGTACGGGTTATCTAGGTGCTACCCATGCCGCCGGAATGGCCGAACTGGGGCACGAGGTCGTCGGCGTCGACATTGATCCCGGTAAGGTCGCCAAGCTAGCTGCCGGTGACGTTCCGTTCTACGAGCCTGGGTTGCGAAAGATGTTGAGCGACAACATCGCAGCCGGCCGACTTCGGTTCACCACCGACTATGACCTGGCCGCTGAGTTCGCCGATGTGCATTTTCTCGGCGTCGGCACGCCGCAGAAGAAGGGCGAATACGGCGCTGACCTAAGCCACGTAAACGCCGTAATCGACACGCTTGCACCGCGACTGACTCGCGCATCGGTGATCGTCGGCAAGTCCACGGTGCCCGTCGGGACCGCTGCCGAGCTTGTCCAACGGGCCCGTGCGGCCGCCCGGCCGGGCGTCGATATCGAAGTGGCGTGGAACCCGGAGTTCCTCCGGGAAGGTTTCGGAGTACACGACACCTTGCACCCTGACCGCATTGTGCTTGGTGTACAAGACGGTTCGACGCGTGCTGAGGCCGCGATCCGTGAGCTCTACGCGCCAATGCTGGACGCCGGGGTGCCGTTCCTGGTGACCGACCTGCAGACCGCGGAGCTGGTCAAGGTCTCCGCGAACGCCTTTTTGGCGACCAAGATCTCGTTCATCAACGCGATCTCTGAGGTGTGCGAGGCCGCCGGCGCCGACGTGGTCCTGTTGGCCGACGCGCTCGGGCATGACCCACGGATTGGGCGCCGATTCCTCAACGCCGGCTTAGGGTTTGGCGGCGGCTGCCTGCCCAAAGATATCCGCGCGTTCATGGCTCGCGCCGGCGAGCTGGGTGCCGACCAGGCACTGACGTTCCTGCGCGAAGTCGACAACATCAACATGCGTCGGCGCACCCGCATGGTCGAATTGGCCAGCGCCGCATGTGGCGGCTCGCTGCTGGGAGTCAACATCGCTGTGCTCGGCGCCGCGTTCAAGCCCGAATCCGACGACGTGCGTGACTCACCGGCCCTCAACGTCGCCGGCCAGCTACAGCTCAACGGTGCGGCGGTCAACGTCTACGACCCGAAGGCGCTGGAGAACGCGCAGCGGCTGTTTCCCACGCTGAATTACGCCGTCTCGGTCGAGGAAGCCTGCGACCGCGCCGACGCGGTGCTGGTACTCACCGAATGGAAAGAGTTCGTCGACCTCGACCCCGACCTGCTCGCCGACCGGGTGCGAGCTCGCGTCGTTGTCGATGGCCGCAACTGCCTTGACCTGCAACGGTGGCAGCAAGCCGGTTGGCGTGTGCACTGCTTGGGACGGCGCGTAGCCTGACCGCGTGGACTACGCGGCAGCACTCCTCGAGCAAAATCGCGCCTTCGGCGAGCTGATCCGCAGCGGCGATCCGTCCACTCCGGTGCCGACCTGTCCCGGCTGGAGCCTTTCTCAGCTGTTTCGCCATGTCGGTCGCGGTGACCGTTGGGCGGCGCAGATCGTCGCCGACCGGGTCGACCACTATCTCGACCCGCGCACAGTCGAGGGCGGCAAACCGCCCCCCGATCCCGACGAGGCGATCTCGTGGCTGCACGGTGGAGCGCAGCGCCTGATCGACGCCGTCGAACAAGTCGGCGTGGAGACCCCGGTGTGGACGTTTTTAGGCTCTCGGCCGGCCTACTGGTAGGTGCGGCGCCGGCTGCATGAGGCGACGGTGCATCGGGCCGACGCCGCGCTGGCGCTCACCCTCGACTACGCGCTCACCCCCGACCTGGCAGCCGACGCCATTAGCGAGTGGCTTGAGCGCGTCGCGAGCGAGGCCGGACGCGGCGACACACCGCTTCCGCTGGAAAACGGCAAAACGGTGCATCTGCACGCCACCGATCCAGGCCTGGGCGCCGCCGGCGAATGGACCATCCGCTCCGACGGCAACCGCATCACATGTTCACACGGTCACGACAAGGGCGCGGTGGCGCTGCGCGGCGGTGCCGTCGACCTGCTGCTGGCAGTTGTACGACGAGTTCCGGTCGCCGACACCGATATCGCGGTGTTCGGTGACACCGGGATATGGCTGAACTGGCTCGACCACACTCCGTTCTAGAACACGGCGCACACGGTACGTTTCAGACCATGACCACATCGGAGATCGCCACTGTGCTGGCTTGGCATGACGCTTTGAATGCGTCCGACCTTGACACTTTGATGGCCCTGTCCAGTGATGACATCGAAGTCGGTGACGCGCACGGTGCCGCGCAAGGCCATGCCGCGTTGCGCGACTGGGCGGCCGCCCACCCGCGATGGGCCGAGGTGGGCAGAATATACGTACATGACGGCGTCGTGGTCGTCGAACAGAAGATCGGCAATCCAGACGATCCCGGCGCCAACGTCACTGTCGCGTCGGCGTTTCGTGTCGTCCACGACCACGTCACCTCGGTGTTTCGCCACGACAACCTGGCGTCCGCGTTGGCCGCAACCGAGTTGACCGACGCTGATCTTGTCGACTGAGGAGTAGAACATGCGCGGGATCATCCTGGCCGGCGGCTCGGGCACCCGCCTGTATCCGATCACCTTGGGCGTCAGCAAGCAGCTGCTACCCGTTTACGACAAACCGATGATCTACTATCCGCTGTCCACGCTGATGATGGCCGGCATCCGCGACATTCAGGTGATCACCACCGCCCAGGACGCGTCGGCATTCCAGCGAGTGCTGGGCGACGGCACGGCATTCGGTATCAACATCAGCTATGCGGTGCAAGACCGTCCCGAGGGTCTGGCCCAGGCCTTCGTCATCGGCGCCGACCACATCGGCAGTGGTTCGGTGGCTTTGGCGTTGGGCGACAACATCTTCCACGGACCGGGTTTGGGTACCAATCTTCGGCGCTTCCAATCCGTAACTGGCGGGGCTATTTTCGCCTACTGGGTGGCCAACCCCTCGGCGTATGGTGTCGTCGAATTCAGCGCAGACGGCGTCGCACTGTCGGTGGAGGAAAAGCCGGCCACACCCAAATCGCACTACGCGGTACCCGGACTGTACTTCTACGACAACGACGTAGTCGAAATCGCTCGGGGCCTGCGACCGTCGGCGCGCGGCGAATACGAGATCACCGAGATCAACCAGACCTACCTCAACCAGGGTCGGCTAAGCGTGGAGGTGCTCGCTCGCGGCACGGCCTGGCTCGACACCGGGACATTCGACTCACTGCTGGACGCCAGCGACTACGTCCGCACCCTGGAGCTTCGGCAAGGCCTGAAGCTCAGCATCCCCGAGGAAGTGGCCTGGCGAATGGGCTTCATCGACGACGACCGGCTGGCCCAGCGGGCCCACGCCCTGCTCAAGTCCGGCTACGGGAGCTACCTGCTGGAGCTGCTGGAACGGCGCTGAAGGGAGGTTTTCAGCAACCTCCCAGCAGATCCATAGCTGCCGACGTTAACAACAGGGGTCGCCGGTAAATATTCTTGATGAATAGAAATGACGACACCTGCACCGAACCCGAGTCCGCTTCCCAGCCTGGCCATGCTCGCCGCGCTGGTGTTCGCCGTCGCCGCCATCGCGGCAGTATTTGTTCTGGGGCGCAACCCGAATTTTTTCCGACCGAGGGCAACCACGACCGTTTCACAGGCCGCATCAGGGGCGTCGGCCGATCCGCCACCGGACCCCATGGACCGGAATGGCCAGTTTCTGTGGCGCCTGACCACCCAAGGGCTACAGCTACGCCGATCGAACGACGCTGCGATCAATGACGCGCGTCGGGTGTGCACGCGGTACGCCGGCGGCGAGAGTGAACCGCAGATCATCCAGGACATGCTGCAAGGATCGCCGGGCATGTCGCTCAATACCGCATCCAGTTTCGCCGACACCGCTATCAGCGTGTTCTGCCCGGACGGCGTTATGAATAACTCGTGACAACCGTCTGCGTCACTGACGGTAGTTGGCCAGGAAGTTACCCAACCGCTCGATAGCGTGTGCCAGGTCGCGCGACCATGGCAGCGTCACTATCCGCAGGTGATCCGGTGCCGGCCAGTTGAAGCCGGTGCCCTGAGTGACCAGAATCTTCTCCGACAGCAGCAGATCCAGGACAAGTTGCTCGTCGTCTCGGATCTCGTGCACCTCGGGATCCAGCCGGGGAAACGTGTAAAGCGCACCGGCGGGTTTGACGCACGACACCCCGGGGATCTCGTTCAGCTTGGACCACGCCACGTCGCGTTGTTCGCGCAGCCGCCCACCCGGCAGCACGAGGTCATCGATGCTTTGATGACCGCCCAGCGCGACCTGAATCGCATGCTGGGCCGGAACATTCGGGCACAACCGCATATTCGTAAGCAGGCTGATGCCCTCGATGAAGCTGGTCGCGTGGTCCTTGGGCCCGGTGATCGCCAGCCAGCCGGCCCGGTATCCGGCAACGCGGTAGGCCTTGGACAGGCCATTGAAAGTCAGGCATAACACGTCGGGTGCGACCGAGGCCATGCTGATGTGTTGGGCGTCGTCGTAGAGGATCTTGTCGTAGATCTCGTCCGCGAGCAGCAGCAGCTGATGCTCGCGCGCCAGATCGGCCACCTGCGAAAGGATTTCGCGACCGTACACCGCGCCGGTTGGATTGTTCGGGTTGATCACCACCAGCGCCTTGGTGCGCTCGGTGATCTTCGACTCCAGGTCGGCGATATCGGGCTGCCAGCCCTGAGTCTCGTCGCACAGATAATGCACCGGTGTGCCGCCGGCCAGCGAGGTCGACGCAGTCCACAGTGGATAATCGGGCGCCGGAATCAAGACCTGGTCGCCGTTGTCCAGCAGCGCCTGCAGCGTCAACGTGATCAGCTCGGAGACACCGTTGCCCAGATATACATCGTCGACGTCGAATCGCGGGAA
>NZ_JBAPPI010000636.1:0-11875 GCF_049280035.1 Mycobacterium sp.
CCAACCAGTCGCCAAGCGTATCGAGGTGTGCGACCACGATGTGCGGCTGGCCGTGACTGACGTCGATCGGGAAGTCCTCCAACATCAATCGCGCGCTGATCTCATCGATGTTGAAGAAGTCGATCGATAATTCGGGATCCCCGCGTTTGGCCTCCTGGACTCGCAGCAGCCGACAGAACTCGGGGTTGGTGATTAACGCCAGACAACGCTGCTCGCGGGAACGACGTACAGCCAATTCCCGTACGGTGGCCACGATCTGTGTGTTCACGGCGTCATCGGGAGTGATGGCCAGCACCCGGCTTGCGTGGTGAGCGCCGGCCGCCTGCAGGGTGCGTTGCCGCTGGGCATCACCGATAATCACCGGGACACCCAGACTGCGGCACAGTTCGATGTCCGGATTGTTGGCGTCCAACTCGATGACGACGACGTCGATCCGGTTGTCATGCAAGTGTCGCACGAACACATTGCCGGCATACACACCGAGACCGCAGATTACGACGTGGTCGCGCATCAGTGGAATCCGCATCTGTTGCACGCGATCACGAAACAGCGATCCCAGCGCGCTCAGACCGGCCCAGCCGGCCACGGCGGGGGCGAGGAACCGAGCAATGTTCAGCGTCCAAGGTACGGCCACCTGAGCGGGCGAGTTGACGAAAAAGTTGTTCAAGCTCCAGTAGGCGCAGTCGGTGGGGTTGGGGTTGTGACCGAGCTGGCCGCGAAAAACGTGCCACCACCCGACGAAGCCCAGTACAAAGGCGACCATGGCGGCGACGGCGAGGATCAACCAACGGTAATCGGACAGGTAGCGCGCAAACCGACGACCGAAACTCATGGCAGCGACCGCAAATTTGTGCAGACAATCCGCCTCAACCGATCGATCGGGGACGCGGCGCCGATGCGGGGTGCATCCTTCTGGGGGAGACACCTCACCGCTGAACTGACCAACGTCGACCCCCTAAGGCGGTTCGTTACTCTGAGCAGATTCAGCCGGGCTGCACTTGTTGCTAAGCGCAAAAAGTCCCGATTGTGGTGGTGATTCTAGCCGCGCACTGTGCGGCGCTCTGCCTGATTGCAGGCACGCTCGCTTGCTGCCCGGGGTGCGCAGCCGGTTCACCGGGACTGCTAACCCTGTGCCCGGGAGTGCCCGTGGCCCATAACTGATTCGTCGATCCCGACAAGCCGTCAGCCGAAGCGGGCAAATCCGGCCAGCGTCACCGCAGTCACCGTTGTGGTCAATTCGATTACGGCGCCGAGCACGTCGCCGCTGATGCCGCCGAAACGGCGCACGCAGCGCCTGACCAGCGCAGCGCCGCAGGCAAGCCCGACCAGCACCGCCGCCGGTCCCTGCCACAGCTGCCGGTCCGCTACCAGGGCCGCCGCAAGCAGCACCATGACCCACACCGCGATCACCGGCGCGGACTGGGTTCCGGCGACCCGGGCGCCCAGAGCGCTGCCCTGCACTGCCGGCAGCGAACGGTGGCAGGCCAGCACGGCCGCGACCCGGCCGGCGGAAACAGCGACCACGATCGCCGCGCTGCCCAGCGCCGAAAAAGCCAGTCCTTGCAGCGTGATCACCAACACCACGCTGGCCACCCCGAACGGTCCGGTCGACCCGTCGCGCATCACCTGCAGCGCGCGTTCCGCGGGCCCGTAGCAGCCCAGCCCGTCGGCGGTGTCGGCCACGCCGTCGATGTGCAGACCACGGGTCGCCGCGAGCAGCGCAGCCACCGCGAGCAAGCCGGTCAGCGGGTTGCCCGAGCCGAACGCCAGCGCGCTCACCCATGTCACGGCCGCGGCCAGCGCACCGAGCGCCACGCCGACGACCGGCAACGCGGTCATCGCACCGCCGCCCAGCGGCCGGTCCGATGTGCCGGGCACCGGGACGACGGTCTCGAACGCGAAAGCCGTTGCCAGCGACTTGATCACGGTGGGGAAGCGGAGCGGTCGGCGCGGTTGGAGACATTGGCACTGGCAAAGCTGGCCATCGACGTCAACGCGGCCACGGCGGCCCGCAGCACCGGCAGTGCCACCGCCGCGCCGGTACCTTCACCCAGCCGCATTCTCAGGTCGACGATCGGATCCAGCCCGAGCTGGGCCAGGGCCAGCGCGTGCGCCGGTTCGGTCGAAAGGTGACCAGCCTGCCACCACAGCCGCGCGCCCGGAGCCAGGCGCTCGGCGATCAGAGCCGCAGCCGTCACTGCCATGCCATCCAGCAACAGTGGGGTACGCCGGACAGCGGCCTGTGCACAGAAGCCGGCCAGCCCCGCCAGATCAGCGCCGCCGCAACGCTGCAGCAGCGCCACCGGATCGGATATCACCGGCTCGGCCCGGAACATCGCATCGCGCACCGCCGCGGTTTTGCGGGCCCAGCCGGCGTCATCTATCCCGGTCCCGTAGCCGACCGCGAGGACCGGCTCGATACCCGTCAGTACTGCAGTCAGAACCGTTGCAGGAGTGGTATTTCCGATGCCCATGTCGCCGGCGATGAGAAGATCGGCACCCGCGTCGACCTCTTGGTCGGCGATCTGGCAGCCGGCGTCAATCGCGTCGAGGGTCTGCTGGTGACTCAGCGCGTCCTCTGATGCGATGTCGCCGCTGGCGCGCCGCACCTTATGCGCACCGATCTGCGGCGAGGGCGGGTCGGCGTCCACAGCCAGATCGGCGACGCGCACCGTTGCCCCGGCAACATCAGCCAGCGCGTTGATCGCCGCGCCGCCGGCGGCGATGTTGGCGACCATCTGACCGGTGACCTCCGGCGGGTAGGCCGATACCCCCGATCGCGCAACTCCATGATCGCCGGCGAACACCACCACCCGCGCACGTTCGAATTGCTTTGGCGGACACTGGCCTTGACACGATGCAACCCAAACTGACAGATCCTCGAGCCGACCCAGCGCGCCCGATGGCTTGGTCAGCGTGTCCTGGCGGGCGCGGGCCGCCGCAGCGGCGGCGGTATCGGGCGGCACTACCGGCGGAAACATCAGCACATCCTCGACGGCTTGATTTGCAACGGCTGCCCGGCCACCATCAGCACCACCCGATCGCACATGGCGGCCAGCCGCTGGTTGAGCGCACCCAGCTCGTCGGTGAACCGGCGGCCGGTAACCGTCGCCGCCACGATAGTTAGTCCAACCTCGTGGCTGACCAGGACCAGCGGCGGACCGAACGAGGCTACCGCCGCGAGCATCTCGTCGATGTCCGCCGAGACCGAGCCGTCCTCCCAGCCGCGGCGATCCAAAGCGGCGGTCAACCAGCCGCCGACATCATCGACCAGGGTGGGCGCGGCCGGCGGCTGGCGCAATTGTGTTGCGATGTCGTAGCTTTCCACAGTTGACCAGTGCTTGGGCCTGCGATCGCGGTGCAGGGCGATCCGGCGCAGCCAGGCCGGGTCGCTGTCAGTCACCGAACCGGTCGCCAGATACCGCACCGGCTCAACCGGTCCCGCCGACTCGGCGATGGCCGCCTCCGCCCAGCGGGACTTGCCCGACTTGATTCCGCCGAGCACCAGGGTTTGCACGGCAGATCAAACACCCGATGGCGATCGCAAGCGCGGCGCAGCGGGGCGCAGGGGGTCGCCATGCGAAGGCTTCTTCAAGCGAGGGTCACTCGACACTGGCGCCGTGCTTGACTTGGGGTTTAGGCGCTCGCATGCGGCGCATCTGGGAAGCCCGACTAGCCGCGTAAAGGCCTAATTTCCAACGGCTTTCGGTGTCATTCGGAAACTTCTCGTCGACCCGCCGAGCGACCTTGCGGCCCAGAATGATCCCGTCGAGCAGCATCACAGCCATCAGCACCGTCATCGCATACGACATATAACTCTGGGCCAGTTGAGGGCGAGCGAACATGACGAACAGCAACATCAGGGCCGAAGGCATGAACAGCCCGAGTACGTTGCGGCGGGCGTCCACCAAGTCTCTGACGAACCGGCGCACCGGGCCCTGATCACGGGTCAGCAGGTAGCGTTCGTCGCCAGCCATCATGCGGTCCCGCCGCTCGGCCATCTGGGCGCGACGAGCGGCACTGCTGGCCCGTCGTTCCTCACGGCTGAGCTTGGGCCCCTTCAACGACTTTCGCCGGGCGCGGGCCTCGGCGGCGGTCATCGGTGCCGGAGCGACCGGCCCCTTGCGCCCGGCGGCGGCGCTGCGTCTGGGTGTGGGGCGTCCCTTGGGAGCGGTTGTTTGCGAACCACGGGCTGACTCGGAGGCATCTCCCGCCACCGCCGGTGTCTGGGCACCGCCATCGTCGCCGGCGGCGTCCTCGTCTTTTCTCCGACCCAGCAGTTTCACGTTCGCCAGGTTACTTCGCAGCAGACGATGTCCGGTACATGGCTGGGACCAGGTGCACCTTTTCCCAGCGGCCCCTACGCTGACTGAGATGAGCGGGTCGGCGACTGAGGTCGGCAGTATCGCACCCGCCGCAGCCCTGGTGCCTTCGACCCTGCGGGTGCTGGTCGCGCCCGATAGTTACGGCGACAGCTTGACCGCGGTCGAGGCCGCCGCCGCGATCGCGACGGGCTGGAACCGCGCGCGACCCGACGATCAGTTCACCATCGCGCCGCAATCCGACGGCGGCCCGGGCTTTATCGACGTCCTGGCCAGCCGGTTGGGGGAGCGCCGGCACTCAGAGGTATCCGGGCCGCTCGATGAGGACGTGCCGGCCGAGTGGGTGCTGGACTCCGAGTCGGCGACCGCGTACCTGGAATGCGCGCAGGCGTGCGGATTGGCCCGCCTGGGCGGCCCGCCGACACCGCAAACGGCGCTGTCCGCGCACAGCAGAGGAGTTGGTCAGCTCATCGCCGCGGCTGCGCAGGCGGGGGCCGCGCGAATCGTGGTCGGCTTGGGCGGCAGCGCCAGCAGCGACGGCGGCCGTGGACTGGTCGACGAGCTGGGTGGCCTTGCGGCGGCCCGGCGGCGGCTTGCCGGCGTGGAGCTGATTGTCGCGTCGGACGTCGAGTACCCGCTGCTGGGGCCGTGGGGGGCCGCGGCGATATTCGGGCCCCAGAAAGGAGCGGATTCGGACACCGTCGCGGCGCTCGAACAGCGGCTCACCGAGTGGGCCGGTGAGCTGGACGCGGTCGCCGGGCGGCCGGTCAGCGCGCAAGCAGGCGCAGGGGCGGCAGGAGGCATCGGGGCGGCGCTGCTCGCACTGGGCGGCCGGTGCGAATCGGGTGCATCGATCATCGCCGAGCACACTGGTCTGGCCGCAGACATTGCCGCCGCCGACCTGGTGATCACCGGTGAGGGCCGGTTGGACGACCAGTCGTTGCACGGCAAAGTGGTCGGAGCCCTCGCCGAGGAGGCGCGAGCACAGCAGGTACCGATGGTGGTGATGGCAGGTCAGGTAGATCTCGACCGCCTGGCGTCGCGATCGGCGGGCATTCTGGCCGCCTACGCGATCGCCGATTACGCCGGTTCGGTACGGCTGGCCCTGGTCGACGCCGCCAACCAGCTGATGGGCCTGGCCTCCTACGTGGCGGCGCGACTCGGGAATAGCGGCACAACAAGGTACCTTTGAAGGGGTGGGTTTTTGGCAAGCCCATCCACTGACCCAAGAACGACAGGGCCTTGTAGGCACTTATAGGGAGAAGCAATGACTGTTCAGGACGAGTCAACCGCCCCAGGCTCAGCCGCCACAACCCACGGCGTGATCTTGACCGACGCCGCGGCAGCCAAGGCAAAGTCACTGCTGGAGCAGGAGGGGCGCGACGACCTGGCGCTGCGCATTGCGGTGCAGCCCGGTGGATGCGCGGGTCTGCGTTACAACTTGTTCTTCGACGACCGCGCGCTCGACGGTGACCTGACCGGGGAATTCGGCGGCGTGACGCTGACGGTCGACCGGATGAGCGCCCCCTACGTGCAGGGCGCCTCCATCGACTTCGTCGACACCATCGAGAAGCAGGGCTTTACCATCGACAACCCGAACGCCACCGGGTCGTGCGCCTGCGGTGACTCCTTCAACTGACGCCGTAGCTAGTAGGTGCCTGCGGTTCGCTGCACGTAGGAGCACACCAGCACTTGGTTGTGCTGATTAAGTAGTTGCGCGATCCCCTGTACCTGGTCGCGGGCGCCACCGCCGGTAGCAGTGGCGACGCGCATGGTGAACAACACCTGGGCCTGGTAGTTGGACCAGTACACGATCTTGTCGATCGAGGTCACCTGCGCTTCGGTGAACTGCTTGCGGAATGCATCGCTGCTGAGTTTGGCCAGCGCCTGATCCGATCGTCGGTCCCGGACGGCGTCGTAGATTCCGCACAGCGTGTTGCGCGCGATCGTTTCGGTGTCGCGGTGCTCAAGCGCGTCCAGGTAGCCCTGGATCGCCGCTTTGGCCGTGGCGTCGGAGAACGCACCCGAGGTCGACGGGCCGTTGTGCGCACCGTGCACGATCGCCGTGATCAACCCAGCGAACAGGACCACCGCCACCACAGCGGCGAGGACCAGCCGCCGTCGGCGGCGTTTCGGGTACGGGACCGGCGGTGGTAGCAGACCCGGATAGGCGGCCGCCGGTGGCGCTGCTTCGACCGGTTCGCCCACCCGCGGGCCGACATAAGCTGGCTGGTCGGGGATCGGCTGGCTGGGATGGGGGTCGGTGAACGGCGGTCCGTCGGCGCCGAGACGCTGATCCGGCGGATACGGACCGGGCATAGGAGTACTCCTCGGGTCGCGGGCTGGATGACCCTGGACGACATATGTCGCCGCGAGGTTTCTTCTACGGAGGCTAGCGGGCCTCGCCCCGCGCTGCAGCGGCAGCCACGACCCGTGGGTACGCTTAGCTAGCCGAACTTATGAAACGAAGGGTGGATTTTTCGTGACGATCGCGGTGACCGGTTCCATTGCCACTGACCATCTGATGCGGTTCCCGGGCCGGTTCTCCGAGCACCTGCTGGCTGAGCATTTGCAGAAGGTGTCGCTGAGCTTCCTCGTTGACGACCTGGTGATCCACCGCGGCGGGGTGGCCGGCAACATCGCCTTCGCCATCGGGGTGCTCGGCGGTGACGCCGCGCTGGTCGGGGCGGTCGGCGACGACTTCGACGACTACCGCAAATGGCTGCAGTCGCACGGTGTCAACACTGACCATGTACTGATCTCCGAAACCGCGCACACCGCGCGTTTCGTGTGCACCACCGACCTCGACATGGCCCAGATCGCGTCGTTCTATCCCGGTGCGATGTCCGAGGCCCGCAACATCAAGCTCGCCGATGTCGTCTCGTCAGTCGGCAAGCCGGACCTGGTCATCATCGGGGCGAATGACCCGGACGCGATGGTGGTGCACACCGAGGAGTGCCGCAAGCTCGGCTTGGCTTTCGCCGCCGACCCGTCGCAGCAGTTGCCCCGGCTGTCGGGCGACGAGATCAGCAAGCTCATCGACGGCGCCGCGTACCTGTTCACCAACGATTACGAGTGGGAGCTGTTGCTGTCGAAGACCGGCTGGTCGGAAGCCGATGTGCTGGAGAAGGTGGACCTGCGAGTGACCACACTCGGCGCTAAGGGCGTCGACATTGTGGACCGCGACGGCACATCGGTCCACGTCGGCGTGGTGCCCGAGACCAGCCAGACCGACCCCACCGGCGTCGGCGACGCGTTCCGTGCCGGTTTCCTAACCGGGCGCAGCGGGGGACTCAGCCTGGAGCGTTCGGCGCAGCTGGGTTCGCTGGTTGCCGTATTGGTGCTGGAGTCCACCGGCACCCAGGAGTGGGAGTGGGACCGCGAGGTTGCAAAGGCTCGGCTCGCGGATGCGTACGGCGACGATGCTGCCGCCGAAATCGCCGCTGTACTGGGCTAATTGCCTAGAGCTGCACCGGGTACTGTGGTTCGCTGATCTGCGGCACCACACTGTGCTCGACGAAGATCGCGTGCCACAGCATGAAGATCAGCAGCGTCCACAGCCTGCGACTGTGATCGGTTGTGCCACAACGGTGTTCGTCTAGCATTCGGCGAACAGCCGACACGTCGATCAGATGGTCGGTTGCCGAAGAGTTCACCATTTCATGGGCCCACTCCAGCAGCGGGCCGGCGCGCAGCCAGTGTCGGATGGGGACGGGGAAGCCCAGTTTCGGTCGGTTGAGTACGTGCGACGGGACGATCGGCTCCAGCGCGCGTCGCAGCGCGTACTTCGTGGTGGTGCGGGTGATCTTGGCCTGTACCGGTAATCGGGACGCGACCGCGAACACCTCGGGATCCAGGAAAGGCACCCGAAGCTCCAGCGAGTTGGCCATCGTCATCTTGTCGGCCTTGACCAGAATGTCGCCGCGCAACCAGGTGAACAGGTCGATGTGTTGCATGCGGGCCACCGGGTCCCAGTCGGCTGATTCGGCGTACAGCGGTGCCGTCACGTCGGTATGCGTCCAATCGGGCCGAAATCCGGGCAGTACGTCGCGCAGCTGCGCGTCGGAGAAACTACGGGCATTGCCGTAGTAGCGCTGCTGCAGCGTCAGCGATCCGCGATGCAGCAGGCTCTTGCCGCGCATACCGTCCGGCAGCGGCTTGGACAACGTCCCCATTGAGCGTCGTAGCGGTGCGGGCAGGTAGTCGAAAGGCTTGAGCGACAACGGCTCCCGGTAGATGGTGTAGCCGCCGAAAAGCTCGTCGGCGCCCTCCCCGGAGAGCACCACCTTGACGTGCTTTCGCGCCTCGCGGGCGACGAAGAACAACGGCACCAGCGCTGGGTCAGCCACCGGTTCGTCGAGATACCAAACGATTTCGGGTAACGCGCCGACGAACTCGTCGGGGGCCACCACCTTGGTGATGTGCCGCGCACCGATCGCCTCTGCCGACGCGACCGCGACGTCGATCTCGGAGAATCCCTCACGCTCGAAGCCGGTGGTGAACGTGATGAGCCGCGGGTTGTGCCGGATGGCCAACGCCGCGATCGCCGTCGAGTCGATGCCACCCGACAGGAAGGCGCCGACGGTGACGTCGGCGCGCATGTGCTTGGCCACCGAATCCTCTAGCACCGCTGTGATCTCGTCATAGCGGGCCTGCTCGGTGTCCCGGATGATCGGTGTCGCGGTGAAGCGCGGCACGAAGTAGCGGGTGGCCTCCGGGGCGGCCGTGCCGGGACGAATCCGCGTATAACAGCCGGATTCGAGCCGGCGCACGCCGCGGTGCAGGGTCTCGGGCTCGGGCACATACTGCAGCACCGTGTAGTGCTGTACAGCGCGCAAGTCGATCGCGGTGTCGAACCCGATCAGGCTGGCCAGCTCCAGCAAGCATTTCTTTTCGCTGGCCACCGCGGTGCCACCGGTTCCGGTCGCGATGAACAGCGGTTTGATGCCGAAAGGGTCGCGGGCGCAGAATAATTCGCCGGCCACGTTATCCCACAGCGCGAACGCGAACATGCCCCGCAGCCGGGTCAGCGCGTCGGCGCCCCAATAGTGATAGGCGGCAACGATGGCCTCACCGTCGCCGTCGGTGGCGAAGACGGCGCCGTGGTGCTCGGCGAGCTCGGCGCGCAGCTCCAAGTAATTGTAGATCTCGCCGTTGAACACCAACTCATACCGGCCGGGGCTTTCCGGCGGCCCCCAGCGCAGCGGTTGATGCGAATGCGCGATGTCGATGATGGACAGCCGGTTGAAGCCGAACACGACGGTCCCGGCAGGATCGGTCCAAGTGCCCGGTTCGTCGGGTCCGCGGTGGCGCATCAGGTGCGCTGCGCCGGCGACGGCATCGGCCGTATCGCGGGCCGAGCCGGGCGAATCACCGCCGGCCGCAGCGCTCACAAAGGCCAGCAGTCCACACATCGCGACAAGTATGCCGCAACGCGCCTGCGTCGGCGCTGCCGCAGGTCGCGGGCCCGACGGCCGACCCGCGCCGGGCGCGGGGACTCCGGCACGGCTTCGCTACGTCGCGTGGTCTACGCTGCGTAGTATTCGACTCTGTCGGTCCAGCTTGTGATTCAGGAGGCGCCACGGTGACACCTCGCGAACCAGGCCGTTCGCAGGGCTTGTTGGGAAGCCGCTCCGTACGCTCTCGTCGGCTTCGGGTGGCGGTACTGGCCGGTTTGCTCGGCATGCTGGCGGTCACGCTGAGCGGATGCAGTTGGTCGGAGGTCTTGGGCCTGGGCTGGCCGAGGGGCATCACCCCGGAGGCCGACTACAACCGGCAGCTGTGGATCGGCGCAGTGATCGCCTCCCTTGTGGTCGGCGTCATCGTCTGGGGCCTGATCTTCTGGTCCAGCGCGTTTCATCGCCTCAAGGCCACCGACACCGAATTGCCCCGCCAGTTCGGCTACAACATGCCACTGGAGCTGGTGCTCACCGTGACACCTTTCCTGATCATCTCGGTGCTGTTCTACTTCACCGTGGTGGTGCAGGAGAAGATGCTGCACCTGGCGTCCGACCCGGAGGTCGTGGTCGACATCACGTCGTTCCAGTGGAACTGGAAGTTCGGTTACCAGAAGGTCGATTTCAAGGACGGCACGCTCAAATACGACGGCGCCGACCCGGCCCGTAAAGCGGCGATGGTCTCCAAGCCCGAGGGCAAAGACAAGCGTGGCGAGGAACTGGTTGGCCCGGTCCGTGGGCTCAACACCGAGGACCGCACCTACCTCAACTTCGACAAGGTCGAGACGGTGGGCACCAGCACCGAGATCCCGGTACTGGTGCTGCCTGCCGGCAAGCGAATCGAGTTCCAGATGGCGTCGGCCGACGTCGTCCACGCTTTCTGGGTGCCGGAGTTCCTTTTCAAACGTGACGTGATGCCCGACCCCGTCGCGAACCACTCCGTCAACGTCTTCCAGGTCTCGGACATCACCAGGACCGGGGCATTCGTGGGTCGCTGCGCCGAAATGTGTGGCACCTATCACTCGATGATGAACTTCGAGGTCCGGGTGGTGCAGCCCAACGACTTCAAGGCCTACCTGCAGCAGCGGATCGCCGGTAAGACCAATGCTCAGGCCTTGCAGGCGATCGCCCAGGCGCCGCTCGCGGTCACCACGCACCCGTTCGAGACCCGCCGCGGCGAGCACGCGCCCCAAGCGAGCAAGTAGGAAGACCCATGCATATCGAAGCCAGGCTGTTCGAATTCGTGGCCGCGTTCTTCGTCTTCTGCGCGGTGCTCTACGGCGTGCTGACCACCTTGTTCGCCACCGGCGGAATCGAGTGGGCCGGCACGACGGCGCTCGCCCTGACGGGTGGGATGGCCCTGATCGTGGCGACGTTCTTCCGCTTCGTGGCCCGCCGGCTCGATACCCGCCCGGAGGATTATGAGGGCGCTGAGATCAGCGACGGCGCAGGGGAACTGGGGTTTTTCAGCCCGCACAGCTGGTGGCCGATTCTGATCGCGCTGTCCGGCTCGGTAGCCGCGGTCGGCATTGCGTTGTGGCTGCCGTGGTTGATTGTCGCCGGGGTGGTGTTCATCCTGAGCTCGGCGGCCGGACTGGTCTTCGAGTACTACCTCGGGCCCGAAAAGCACTAGCCGGTACGGCCTGGCTTCGTTCAAGGTCACAATCAGGGCATCAGTTCATCCGTGACCCGTTCACCGAGAATGCCGTGCAGGTACCGGTTGGGTAGGGTTTCGCGAGGCACAATGAGAAACATCCGAGCGCGCGCTCGACTACACAGCCCTAGTGCCGCGCGCCCCGATGAAGTAGTCGAACAGGACAGGCAGACATGAGCGGGCCGAATCCACCAGGACCGGAGTCCGACGAACTGGACCCCGGCGTTGAGCCCAGCCAAGGCGACAGCGAATTCAAGGCGGGTGGTAACGAATTCGGCAAAGAGTTGACGGGGGAGGGAGCCGAAGAAAGCAACGAGACGGCGCAGACCGATATCTATTCTCGGGCCTACTCGGCTCCGGAGTCCGAACACTTCACCAGCGGCCCGTATGTGCCCGCCGACCTGGACCTCTACGACTACGAGAGCTACGACACGCCAGCCAGC
>NZ_JBAPPI010000637.1:0-9379 GCF_049280035.1 Mycobacterium sp.
TGCGATATCACCGCCGGAAGTGATATCGCATGCGTCGTCAAAACTGCACAAGACAACATCCTCCGGCCAGGGACTGATGAGGCCGCTGAGTCTGTTGAGGTCCCAGGACCGGCCTAAAGCTCGGGTCCCTCGGCGCGCAGGTCGTCGACCGCCGACATGGCGTCGCGCAGCTTGGCCAGCCACTCTTCGGTGTGCTCGCCGACCAGTTTCACCGACCAGGCCAGCGCATCGGAGCGAGACCGGGCCACACCGGCGTCGACCAGGGTGTCGAGCACCTGGCGCTCCGGCTGCTTCAGCCGCGTCATGACCGGGACCGCGATGTGGGTGAACAAGATCCGCTCGCCACCCGCCTCGACGCCCCAGGAAACCTTGCGGCCGTAGCGATCCTGTGCCTCGTCGGCGATGTTCATCCGCTCCGGCCGGGTTTCCTCGCGGAAGCGCGAGACGCGACCCGACGCGTGAGCTTCGCTTTCTTTCTCCTTCGAGCTTTCTGGATCGGCCAGCTTACCGATGACCGTGATCTCCTCGCGGTCGACGATGACCGTCGGGTCACCGTCGAACCAAGCGTCGGGCAAGCGTCCGGCGAACCAGTCCGCTGCGTCGCTGGCATCGGGTTGACCAGCTTGCTGCCAGCCGCCCGGACGGCCGTAGCGCCGCCCATGTCCATGATGGTGTTTCATGCTTACATGATTACACTATTTCAGGCATTGCAGAAATGGGTTTCACCAGCGGTGAACGCCTCCGGGTCGACGAGTGTGGGCTTAGGGCACGATTTTGGGCGGTGATGTCAAGCGGTTAGGGCAACATCGGGTCAGGCGGCTTGGTCGAGTAGGGCGGCCAGGCGCTTAGCGGGTGTGTCGAGATTCAGTGTCGGCCTGGGCCGGCGGTTGAGAGTGTCTTGGATGCGTTTGAGGTCGGCTTTGGTATAACCGCTGAGGTCGCTGCCCTTTTCGAACCAGAATCTCAAGAGCCGGTTGGTGTTTTCGTTGCTGCCGCGCTGCCACGGTGAGTGCGGATTGCAGAAGTAGACCGGGGCGGCGAGTTCAAGGTGAATGCGCCGCCACTGGGCCATCTCGCTGCCGCGGTCCCAGGTGATGGAGCGGCGCAGATGTTCGGGAAGTTCGCGCATCGCGTCGATCATCGCGGTGGCCACGGTGTCGGCGTTGTGGCTGCCGGGCAGGTGCAGCAGCATGGTGAATCGGGTGCTGCGTTCGACCAGGGTGCCGATTGCACTGTTGTTGGGTCCCACGATCAGGTCGCCCTCCCAGTGTCCGGGCACGGCCCGGTCAGCGACCTCTGGCGGGCGGTCACTGACGCGGAATTCTTCCCCGCTGCTGTAGGCACCGCGTCGGTTGTCGATGCGGCTGCGGGATTTGCGGGTTGCCCGCTTGGTGGATAGGCATTTGTGCAGATCAGCGCGCAGACTGCCACGGGTCTGCACATACAGACACCTATAGATCGTCTCGTGACTCACCCGTGCCAGCCTGTCATCGGGGTGATCACGTGCCAACATCTGTGCGATCAGCCTCGGGCTCCACCCGTCATCCATCCACGCCTCGATGCTGGCGCACACCGGATTGTCGATCAGCTTGAACGCCTTGGGCCGGTGGGCTTTCCGGGCGGCACGGGCGTGGGCCATCCGAGCGTGATAATCCCCGTCGGGATTGCGGTTACGCCGCACTTCACGCCAGATGGTGATTCGGTCGCGCCCAATCCGGTGACCGATCTGGGCGTGGCTGAGCCCGGCGTCAAGACCCCGCATGATGGCGATGCGCTCATCCAGACTCAGACGATGTCCCCGCCCGCTCGGCAACGACATGTTTCCCGGATCAGCGACCCCGCCGCCTCGACCCCCAACTAGTTTCATCGCTCCAGCGTTGCGCCACCAGATCGACGCGGCTGTCGTCGACACGCCCATGTCCTGCGCCGCCCGCCACACCGGGACACCCAGGCATATCTGGTCGAACAACCTCCAACGCACATCTCTCGAATGCGGATAACCACTCGGCATAACAACCCCAAATCCACGGACGTTGCAATGACCGTATGAATCCACCGGCGGAAACCGTGCCACGAGCCCACGTTCGGCGGAAAAGAAAACCGTTGATCTGACCGGTGCAGAGTTGTAGCTTTAGTAGCGAAGCAGGCCCGGAAAGCGACGAATTCCAAAGAGCCGGTCAACGGAGTGAGAACCGGCCGCGCAGGATGTACGAGACGCCTCCCAACGTCCTCCGGGCCTGCCCCTATGTGCTCTCGGTGTCGCCGTCGCCACGCCGGGCGCGAAAAAGCCTTGGCTCACCCTTGATGCCCTTGAGATGACGCGCGCCGGCGAACGACCAACTGAAGCCGGCGTCATCGCCGAGCTCATCCCGCGTCGATTCGGCGGCCAGCACCGCGCCGGGCCGGGCCACCGCCGTCACCCGGCTGGCCAGGTTCACCGGGCTGCCGAACCAGTCGCCGGCCCGGCTCACCGCGGATCCCGACGCGATCCCCGCGCGCAGCCGGGGGAAGTCGTTGTCGCCATCGGTGATTTCGACGAGCTTGAGCACCGCATCCAGCAGCGGCGCCGGCTCAGTGCAGACGAACATCACCGCGTCGCCGATCGTCTTGACGAATCGCACCGGTCGGACCGCCACGTCGCGGGCCAGGTCGGCCAGCCGATTGGCCAATTGCCCCAGCTCCTCGGCCGGCACCTCCTCGCCCAGCCGGGTGAACCCGACCAGATCGGCGAAGGCGACTGTGATGTGCCGGGCTCCGGGCAGCGGAGCCCCCGCCGCACGCTCGCTGGCGTTGACGGCTTCGGTCTCCATCGAGTGTCGCAGGTGCATGAACAACATGTCCTCGATCATCGGGCCCAGCAGCGGCTTGATCTGGGTCACCAACGCCTGGGAGTCCTTGGCGATTTCCAACTCAGTTGCGCCCGGACGCAAGATCGACGCCAACGCCGTGTAGCGCATCACCTCGGCGGCGTGTGCCAGACCTTCGGCCAATACCCGCACCACAAGCACGATGTTGTCGGGGTTTAGGCCCATCTCGATGAACCGCTGTGCGTAGGTGGCGGCCACCCCGTCGGCCCGCATGTGTACGACCGCATCGGGGTCATCCACCCGCGACAGCCCGATGGCGCGTTGCACCCGCTGCAGCAGCTCCAGATCAACGCCGTAGCTTTCGCTGATCTCCCGCGCTGACATGTAGGTGCCGTCGTCGCCGATCACCCGCCGCGAGATCAGCAGCATGGGAGCGAACGCATTGCGAATCTCGTCGGCGGTGACGCCCTGCTCGAACAGCCACTCGATCAGCTCTGCACGCTCGGCGCGTGCGCTGCCCTCCAGATCTCCCAGCAGCTTCTCGATGTCCGGATCGAGCGTGTCGTCCACGTCGCCAACGTATAACGCGGCGAGGCATCATGTGAATCTGATGACCACACCGCCACTGGAAGGGTTTGCGCCTGTCGTCGACGACGGCGCCCGGCTGCTGATCCTGGGATCGTTCCCCAGCGTGCAGTCGCTGGCGACCCGGCAGTACTACGGCAACCCGCGAAATGCGTTCTGGCCGATTACCAGCGCACTGTTCGGCTTCGACGCGCAGGCGGCATACGAAACCCGGCTGACCGCATTGCAATCGGCCGGCGTGGCGCTCTGGGATGTGCTGCACAAGTGCCGCCGCGCCGGCAGCTCAGACGCCAAGATCGACCTAAAGACCGTAGTGGCCAACGACTTTGGTCAACTATTCGCCACTTACCCCAGCATCAAGCGGGTGTACTTCAACGGCCAGACTGCGGACAAGCTATTCCGCCGACTGGTCCACGTCGACGCGCCGGTCTGCTACCAGCTGTTGCCGTCCACCAGCCCGGCGCGTGCGATGCCTCCGAGCCAGAAGCTGGACGCCTGGCGGGTGATCTCGCCGTCATGACACCGGCGGCCGCCGGTGTGCCCACGGCCTGGTCGCCTCGATCTGCGCACTCAGCGACACGAGCGTCGCCTCGTCGCACGGGCGGCCGACCAGCTGAACGGACACCGGAACCCCGTTGCGATCCAGTCCCCACGGCACGGCGGCGGCCGGCTGGCCGGTGAGATTCCAGATCTCGAAGAAGGGCACCCGCTGCGATACCAACAGCAGGCTCGAAATGCCGCCACGGCGTTGGTAAGCCCCGACCCGGGATGGCCCGGTGGCGTTGCCGGGGGTGATGACGACGTCGACGTCGTCGAAGATCGATTGGATCCGCTCGGCCACGGCTGACTCCCCCGCCCGCACCGTCGCCATCCGCCGCTCGGACAGCAGCGACCCGATGCGCGCCATGTTGCGGGTCCGCTTCTCCAGCCGGTCCTGGTGCGGCAGTTTGCGAACGTCCTCGTAGATTCCCCGGAAATAACGCGGCAGGAAATTGGCGTAGACGGCCGCCGGTGGATAGTCCGGGTCGCGCACGACGACGTCGTGGCCGAGGTCGCGCAGCAATGCGCCTGCCTCGTCGACCGCCGCACGTTGCTCCCTGCCGACCTTGGCGATCAGTGGCGGTGGAACCTTGGTGCTCAACGCAATTCGAAGCCGACCGGGTTCGCGAGCGGCGACGCCGACGAATCCGCCATCCGGGGCGGGCATCGTCGTCGTGACATCCAGAAACAACGCCGCGTCTTTAACCGATCGCGCGATCGGGCCGTTGACGCTCAGCCCGCACCACGCGTCGTCGTGCGGCGCCAGCGGGACCCGGTCGCGTTGCGGCTTGATCCCGAACAGACCACACCAGCCCGACGGGATCCGGATTGAGCCGCCGCCATCGGAACCCAGTGCCAGTGGCGCCAGGCCGGCGGCGACCGCGGCACCGCTGCCGCCGCTACTCCCGCCCGGCGTGAGCGCGGTGTTCCACGGGTTGCGGGTCGCGCCGAACGTCACCGATTCGGTGAACGGAAAGATCATCAATTCCGGCACATTGGTTTTGCCGATGATCACCGCGCCGGCGGCGCGCAGTCGGCTGACGACTTCCGCGTCGCGGACCGCAGCAGTCGACACCGCGCCACTGCCGCACGCCGTCAGCTCGCCATCGACATCGACGTCGTCTTTGATCGCGACCGGGACGCCGAGCAGCGGCAGCCGCTCGCCGGCATCAAGGCGGCGCTGCGCGGCCTCGGCTTCCTGACGCGCAGTGCCAGCCAGGACCACGCGATAGCTGCGCAGCTGCGGATCCAACCGCGCGATGCGCTCCAGGTAGATCTCGAGCAACGCCGGCGCGGTGACCGTGCCCTCGGCCAACATCCGCACCTGTTCGGCCGCTCCCGCAAAGGCCAGATCTCTTTCATCCACGTCGAGGCACACTACTGCTATGGGCGACACGGCGTTCGATCAAATGACTCCAGCGCAACTCCGCCAACGCAGGACAATCAAGTGGAACCTCTTCGGGCCCGACGTGCTGCCGCTGTGGATCGCCGAGATGGACTTCGCCACCGCGCCGGCGGTACTCGACGGCATCCGGGCGTGCGTTGCCAACGAGGAGTTCGGCTACCCGCCAGTGGGCGAGGATGACTTGCCTCGGGCGACCGCCGACTGGTGCCGACGCCGCTACGGCTGGCACGTTTCGCCCGAGCGGGTCCGCGTGGTGCCCGATGTGCTCAAGGGACTGGAAGTCGTCATCAACTTCCTCACCAGACCCGAGAGTCCGGTCGTGCTGCCGGTTCCCGCATACATGCCGTTCTTCGACGTCCTGCAGGTCACCGGGCGCCAGCGGGTGGAAATCCCGATGCCGCAACAGGATTCCGGTCGATACGTGATGGATCTGGAGGCGCTCGACGCCGCATTCGCCGGCGGGGCCGGATCGCTGATCCTCTGCAACCCGAACAACCCACTGGGCACCGCATTCCGCGAGGACGAGCTACGCGCGATCGTGGACATCGCGGCCCGCCACGAGGCGCGGGTCATCGCCGACGAGATCCATGGACCGCTGGTCTACGGGCGGCCACACGTCGCCGCCGCGTCGGTATCCGAGACCGCCGCCGAAGCAGTCGTCACGGTGATGTCGGCCTCCAAGGGGTGGAACCTCCCGGGGCTGATCTGCGCGCAGGTGATCCTGTCCAGCGAGCGCGACGTCCGCGACTGGGCCGGGATCAACAGGCTGCACCACCAGATGGGTGTCTCCACCGTCGGTATCCGCGCCAACATCGCCGCCTACAACCACGGCGCCGGCTGGCTCGACGAGCTGTTGATCTACCTGCAGGCAAACCGCGATCACCTGGCTGCAACCTTGCCCGAACTGAGCCCGGGCCTGAGGATCAACACCCCCGAGGCCACCTACATGTCGTGGGTCGATTTCCGGGCGCTGAACCTGCCGACCGAACCCGCAGAACATCTACTGTCCAAGGCCAAGGTGGCGCTGAACCCCGGCATCCCGTTCGGCGCCGCGGTGGGCTCCGGTTTCGCACGGCTGAACTTCGCCACCACGCGCGCAATCCTCGACCGTGCCATCTACGCGATCGCCGCCGCGCTACCGGGCAACGCCGCCGGCTGAGCCGACCCGCTACCGTGGCGGCATGGCGTGTGTGTTCTGTGCGATCGTCGCCGGTGAGGCGCCCGCCATCCGCATCTACGAAGATGACGGCTACCTGGCCATCCTCGACATCCGCCCGTTCACCCGCGGCCACACGCTGGTGATACCGAAAAAGCACACGGTAGATCTCACCGACACCCCGCCGGAGACCCTGGCCGACATGGTGGCGATCGGACAGCGGATCGCCAAGGCCGCACGCGCGACGGAGTTGGCCGACGCCACCAATGTCGGGATCAACGACGGGCCCGCCGCGTTCCAGTCGGTACTGCACATTCACCTGCACGTGCTGCCGCGGCGCAACGGCGACAAGCTGTCGGTGGCCAAGGGTCTGCTGCTACGCCGCGACCCCGACCGCGAAACGACCGGGAAGATCCTGCGGGACGCACTGGCACAATTGGGCGCCACTCCGCAAGACTGAGCCACATGGACATATCTCTGTGGATCGAGCAGCAGATTGGCGCGCGGCTATTGCGCATGCACGACGAGATCTATAAGCGCACCGACGGTCGGATCGGGCACCGGATACCCTTCGGGCCGGTCAACTTGCTGCTGCACACGGTCGGCGCCAAGACCGGTAAGGCACGGACCAACACACTCACATATGCGCGAGACGGCGATGCGTACCTCGTCGTGGCGTCGAAGGGTGGTGACCCGCGGTCGCCGGGCTGGTACCACAATCTGAAAGCCAATCCGAACGTCGAAATCAACGTCGGGCCAAAGCGTTTCGGCGTCACGGCCAAACCCGTACTGCCCGACGACCCGGACTATGCCCGGCTGTGGCAGATCGTCAACAAGAACAACGCCAACCGCTACGAGGGGTACCAGAGCCGGACCTCACGGCCAATACCGGTGATCGCGCTGACACCTCGCTGATTGCGAATCAACGGCGAGCGGTAATACTGGGCGTATGGCTTCCTGGATTGAACAGAGTTTGCTGCCAAAGGTGCTGCGGGTGCACGACGCCGTCTATCAGAAAACGAACGGCTGGATCGGACATCGAACGCTGGGGATACCCAGCCTGCTGTTGCACACCGTCGGCGCCAAGACCGGCGTAGCCCGCACCGCGTCGCTGACGTATGCCCGCGACGGCGGTAACTACTTGATCGTCGCCTCGAAGGGTGGCGACCCGAAGGCGCCCGGCTGGTATCACAACCTGAAGGCCAACCCGAACGTCGAAATCAACGTCGGGCCAAAGCGTTTCGGCGTCACGGCCAAACCCGTGCTGCCCGACGACCCGGACTATGGACGGCTGTGGCAGATCGTCAACAAGAACAACAGCAACCGGTACGAGGCATACCAAAAGAAGACGTCCCGGCCGATCCCGGTCGTGGTTCTGAGCCCTAACTGATTGCGCACCTAACGGGCCCGCGCCGAGCGCGAAGCTGTTGCGAGATTTCGCGCGTCTTTTCGCAACAGTTTCACGCTCGTCGAGGGGCGACCGCTAGAACAGCTCTTTGGCCAACAGCTCCAGCGTGGTCTCCCGGGCTGGGGCGGTGGCCGGATCGGTGCCGCGGTGTGCCGAAGCGACCGGATGCACCATCACCTCGTCGACGTCGAACCGTTCCGCCAGCGCTTGTAGTTGTTCGGCGGCCTCGGCGGGTGTTCCAAGGACCGCGCGATCGAGTCCGCTGCGGACGATGCGCTGCTGTTCGGGTGTCAGTTCAGCGCCGCGAACGTCCTCGACGAGTTGCAGCGGCCCGAGCGGTTGGCCGGTCCGCAACCGGGCCATCATGTGCAGGTTCGGCAGCATCAATGCCGTTGCCTCGTCGTGGGTTTCGGCGACTGCGGCATTGACGGTCAGGAATGTCACCGGCTCGGCGGCCAGCTCGCTGGGCACGAACTGCGACCGGTAGAGCGCGAGCGCCTCCTCGGTTCCCTTGCCGGAGAAATGGTGAGCGAACACATAGGGCAATCCCTTGGCCGCGGCCAGCCGGGCCGAATACATCGACGACCCGAGCAGCCACAGCCGCGGCTCGCGTGCGGCGGCCGGCGAGGCCTTGAGAATGTAGTCCGCGTCGCGCAATGGCACGGCCACCCCACGGGCGCTCATCATCGCCCGCACGTGGTCGAGATACTCCGGGAACTGATCGATATCGCGGTCATCTCGCCCAGCGGCGCCGCGCAACAAGATCGACGTCACCGGATCCGAGCCCGGCGCCCGGCCGATGCCGAGGTCGATTCGGCCGGGGGCGGCCGCCTCCAGCAACGCGAACTGCTCGGCCACCGCCAGCGGTGCGTGGTTGGGCAGCATCACACCACCGGACCCCAGCCGCAGCTGCGAGGTCTGGGCGGCCAGATAGGCGATCAACACCGGCGGGCTGGTCGCACCCACCGACGGCATGTTGTGGTGCTCCGCGAGCCAGTAGCGGGTGAAGCCCAGCCGGTCGGCGGTCTGCGCCAGACGTACGGTGGCCGCCAGCGCATCCGAGGTGGTCTGGTCGGTGCGCACCGGGACCAGATCAAGTACAGAAAGCCGCATGACAGCCTCAACACCGGGGGTCACCGGGATAGTCCTGCGATCGCCGCGGCCCGGCCGAAGACGTCGTCGAGCATCTGCGTGGTCAGCTTGCCGGTGAACGTGTTCTGCTGACTGGGGTGGTAGCAGCCCAGCAGCACCACCTCCCCGCGGGCGGCAATCAAGGTCGCCGCGGCGCCGTGGCCGAATTTCGGTTGCGGGCGGGGAACCTGGCCACCTCCGGAACGGACCATGTCCAACGACGAGCGCCAGCCGAATCCGCCCAGGGCCACGATGACCCGGACGTCGCCGCCGGTCAGCCGCCACTCGGCGGTCAGCCATGGCGCGCATGTCGCCCGCTCGGCGGGCGTCGGCGCGTTGTCCGGCGG
>NZ_JBAPPI010000638.1:0-7076 GCF_049280035.1 Mycobacterium sp.
GGGCAGTGGTGCTGACAGATCTGCACACCGTGGATCGGGCCCTCGACGCGGGTGGTGGTGGCGACGTAGCCGGCCTTGCTCAGCGCGCCGGCGACCTGCTCGGCGGCAGCTTCGATGTCGTCGTCCGCGGACGATGCCGGCGCCTCGACACCGGACAGGATCGCGTCGATGCGCTGCCGGGCGAAGGTGCGAACCGCGTCCTGACCGCCGATTTCGCGGAGTTGACGCATCGCGGCGGACGCCAGGTCGTCGTAGCTGTGGTCCAGCTTGGCGCGGCCGCCCGCGGTGAGCCGGTAGCGCCTGGCAGGACGGCCGCGGCCCTCCTGCTGCCAGGCCGCCGCGGGAACCGACTCCGCCTCGCCCGCGTCGATCAGCGCGTCTAGATGGCGTCGCACCCCGGCGGCGGACAGGCCCAACCGGTCGCCGATCTGCCCGGCGGTGATCGACCCGGACTCCAGCAGCAACCGCACGACGGCGCTTCGGGTCTGGCCGTCGTGGGTCGAAGCTGCGGCTGCTGCCGCATTCGACGGGAATTTCACAACACCAGTGTGACGCAATTCCGGTAACAGGTCCAGGAAGGCTACCCTCTGCCAGGGTTGCGCTGGTCACACCTGACCAACCCGGCCGCTGTCGGTTGGCGGTTACGCTGCTGTGATGGCAGCCCGCCACCACCCGCTGAGTTTGTCGATCGCCAGGTTGCACGGCGACGAACTGGCGGTGGGAGCGCCGCTCAACGTGGACGAGCTCGTCACGGTCCGCCGCACCCGGCTGTTCGGTGCCACCGGCACGGTGCTGATGGCCATCGGCGCGCTGGGAGCCGGGGCACGGCCGGTCGTCCAGGATCCCACGTTCGGGGTTCGGCTGCTCAACCTGCCATCGCGGATCCAGACGGTGTCGCTGACGATGACCACCACCGGCGCCGTGATGATGGCCCTCGCCTGGCTGATGCTGGGCCGCTTCGCGCTGGGCCCACGGCGGATGTCCCGCGGCGAGCTGGACCGCACGCTGTGGTTGTGGATGCTCCCGCTGTTGGCGGCGCCCCCGATGTACAGCAAGGACGTCTACTCCTACCTGGCGCAGAGCCAGATCTGCCGACTGGGTCTCGACCCCTATCGGGTGGGTCCGGCGACCGGATTGGGCCTCGACCACGTCTTCACCTTGTCGGTGCCCAGCCTGTGGCGGGAAACCCCTGCGCCGTACGGGCCGCTGTTCTTATGGATTGGCCGCGGAATTTCGGCGTTGACCGGCGAAAACATCGTCGCCGCGGTGCTATGCCATCGACTGGTGGTGCTGATCGGTGTGGGTCTGATCGTGTGGGCGACCCCGCGGCTGGCCCGCCGCTGCGGGGTGGCCGAGGTCAGCGCGCTGTGGTTGGGGGCGGCCAACCCGCTGCTGATCATGCATTTAGTCGCCGGTATCCACAACGAAGCACCGATGCTGGGACTCATGCTGGCCGGCACCGAGTTTGCGCTACGCGGAATCGACTCCGCGCGGCCACTGGTGCCCCGGCCGTGGCCCGGCCTTCGGACGCACTGGCCGGACTGGGCGCCGCTGGCGATGCTGCTGGCCGGCGCGATCCTGATCACGCTGTCCTCACAGATAAAGCTGCCGTCGCTGCTGGCGTTGGGCTTCGTCGCGACGGCGCTCGCCTGGCGCTGGGGCGGCAACCTGCGGGCGTTGTTGTTGGCGGGAGGGCTGATGGCCGGGCTATCGCTGGCAGTGATGGCCGCGGTCGGCTGGGCCAGCCGGCTCGGTTTCGGCTGGATCTACACCCTCGGAACCGCCAACGTGGTGCGCAGCTGGATGTCGCCACCGACACTGATCGCTCTGGGCACCGGGCAGGTGGGGATCCTGCTGGGCCTGGGCGATCACACCACCGCCGTGCTGTCGCTGACCCGTGGCATCGGCGTGTTGATCATCGCGGTGATGGTGGGCTGGCTGTTGATGGCGGTGTTGCGTGGCCGGCTGCACCCGGTTGGCGGGCTCGGAGTTGCACTCGGCGGTACGGTGCTGCTGTTTCCAGTGGTGCAGCCGTGGTACCTGCTGTGGGCCATCATCCCGCTGGCCGCATGGGCGACACGGCCCGGTTTCCGGATAGCGGCGATCACCGTCACGATCGTCGTCGGGATTTTCGGCCCAACGGCCAACGGCGACCGGTTCGCGCTGTTTCAGATCGTGGATGCCACCGTGGCCAGTACCGTCATCGTGGCGCTGCTGATCGCGGCGACCTATACCCGCCTGCCGTGGCGGCCGCTGCCCAGCGCCGAGCCGACCCGCGACACGGCGACGCCGGATGTGGTGCCCAGCAGCGAGACCCCGCAGCCCGCACCGGTGCCCGGCGCATACGCTAAGTCCTCGTGAGCCAGGCCGTCCAAGTCCCCGTGCGGTTGCGCGGGGTGTCCAAGTCGTATGGCTCGGGGACGGCCGCTACCAGGGCCGTCTGCAATCTCGACCTCGACGTGCATGCCGCCGAAGTGTTGGCGCTGCTGGGCCCGAACGGCGCCGGCAAGACCACGACGGTGGAGATGTGCGAGGGGTTCGTCCGTCCCGATAGCGGCACCATCGAGGTGCTTGGGCTGGACCCGATCGCCGACAACGCGCGGCTACGACCGCGCATCGGCGTGATGTTGCAGGGCGGTGGCGGCTATCCCGCAGCCAGGGCCGGCGAGATGCTCAACCTGGTGGCCTCCTACGCCGCCGACCCGCTGGACCCGCAGTGGCTGCTGAGCACACTGGGCCTGTCCGATGCGGCACGCACCACTTACCGACGGCTTTCCGGTGGGCAGCAGCAGCGGCTCGCGCTGGCCTGCGCGTTGGTCGGCCGACCGGAACTGGTGTTCCTCGACGAGCCCACCGCGGGCATGGACGCGCACGCCCGGCTGTTGGTGTGGGAGCTGATCGACTCGCTCCGCCGCGACGGCGTCACCGTGGTGCTGACCACCCATCAGCTCAAGGAGGCCGAGGAACTCGCCGACCGACTGGTCATCATCGATCACGGCGTGACCGTCGCAGCCGGAACTCCGGCCGAGTTGACCCGCAGCGGCGCCAAGGACCAGCTTCGGTTCAGCGCGCCGCCACGGCTCGACCTGTCCCTGCTGGTCTCGGCCTTGCCGGAGGATTACCGGGCCTCCGAGGTGGCGTCGGGTGAGTATCTGGTGGAAGGCCCGGTGGACCCGCAGGTGCTGGCGACGGTGACGGCGTGGTGCGCCCAGATCGACGTGCTGGCCACCGATATGCGAGTCGAGCAGCGCAGCCTGGAAGACGTGTTCCTGGAGTTGACCGGCCGGGAGCTGCGAGCATGACCGCTAGCGAATCTGTTTTTCCCGCAGGCACTTTCAGCCCTGACCCGCGCCCTGCTGCGGTGCCGCGGATGCTGGCCGCGCAGTTTTGTTTGGAACTGAAACTGCTGCTGCGCAACGGCGAACAACTGCTGCTGACCATGTTCATCCCGATCACGCTGTTGATTGGGTTGACGCTGCTGCCGCTGGGATCTTTCGGCGACAACCGCGCCGCCACCTTCGTCCCAGTGATCATGGCGCTAGCGGTGATCTCCACGGCGTTCACCGGCCAGGCCATCGCGGTGGCGTTCGATCGCCGTTACGGCGCGCTCAAACGGCTGGGCGCAACCGCGCTTCCGGTCTGGGGCATCATCGCCGGCAAATCGCTGGCGGTGGTCACCGTGGTGTTCCTGCAAGCAATTATCTTGGGCGCCATCGGGTTTGCGCTTGGTTGGCGGCCGCATCCGGCGGGCCTGGCGTTGGGTGCCGTTATTATCGCGCTCGGCACCGCAGGTTTCGCCGCGCTGGGTCTGCTGCTCGGCGGCACGCTGCGCGCTGAGATTGTGCTGGCGGTGGCCAACCTGCTGTGGTTCGTCTTCGCCGGACTCGGCGCGCTGACCGTGGACACCGACATGATCGCGGCTCCGGTCAAGTGGGCGGCACGGCTCACCCCGGCCGGGGCGCTGACCGAGGCGCTGTCGCAGGCGATGAGCGTGTCCGTGGACTGGTTCGGCGTCGCAGTACTGGCCGCCTGGGGCGGCCTGGCCGCGCTGGCCGCGCTGCGGTGGTTCCGGTTCACCTGACAGCCGAGCGCCCTCGAGCGTCACGCTGGCGTGACGCTCGAGGGGAATGGCACGCGCGCCCCTACTACGCAGCGTAGTTTTTGTTGGCCTACGATCGGGCGGTGCCTGTCCGACGGTGGCTCTTGCGGCTGGTGGATCTGCTGCCTGAACCCAGCCTCCGCACGCAGCGCGTCATCGCCGCAGTAGTCATCTTGACCCAGGGCGGTATCGCCGTCACCGGCGCGATCGTCCGGGTCACCGCGTCCGGATTGGGCTGTCCGACCTGGCCGCAATGCTTTCCGGGCAGCTTCACCCCGGTGGCCCACGCCGAGGTGCCCCGAATTCATCAGGCCGTCGAATTCGGCAACCGGATGATCACTTTCGCAGTGGTCATCGCCGCGATTCTGGCGGTGCTGGCGGTCACCCGGGCTCGGCGACGCGCGGAAGTGTTGGTGTACGCGTGGTTGATGCCGGCCTCGACCGTGCTGCAGGCGGTGATCGGCGGCATCACCGTGCTCACCGGCTTGCTGTGGTGGACGGTGGCGATCCATCTGCTGGCGTCGATGGCGATGGTGTGGCTCGCGGTGCTGCTGTACGTCAAGATCGGCGAACCCGACATCGGCGAGCCGACGAGCACGGTGGCCCCGCCACTGCGCTGGCTCACCGCGCTCAGCGCGATGACGCTGGCTGCTGTGCTGGTAACCGGCACCCTGGTCACCGCGGCGGGCCCGCACGCCGGCGACACCAGCCCGTACCGGACGGTGCCGCGGCTCAGGATCGAGATCACCACCCTGGCGCATGCGCACTCTTCACTGCTGGTGGCCTATCTCGGGCTGTTGGTCGGTCTGGGTTTCGGGCTGCTCGCGGTACGGGCACCCCGCCCGATCCTGCTGCGGCTGGGCGTGCTGCTGCTGCTGCTCCTCGCTCAGGCCACCGTCGGCACCGTGCAGTTCTTCACCGGAGTACCCGCAGCGCTGGTGGCGGTGCATGTCGCAGGCGCGGCGGCGTGCACAGCCGCCACCGCCGCGCTATGGGCGTCGATGCGAGAGCGGACCCAGCCCGAGCCGGTCCAGGGCTGACTCAACGCACAGCGCGAATTGCCGCTGCCCGTTGTCGCGCGCGGTGTCGTCGAGCAGCTGCCAACCCAGCGACGGCGCAATTAGATCCAGCCCGACCAATTCCGCATCTTCACTGACATCGGCGCGGGCATAGAGCAGCTCGTCGGCCCGGATGCCGGCCTGCTTGGCCGCGACACGCAGCGCCGCGTGCCCGACGTCCCACAATTCGAAGTCGGCATCCACCGACCGTTGCGCGGTGAACGCATGCGACTGCACGCCGCCGAGGTAGACCAGCGCCGTCGTAGGGCCCAGTGCTGACGCGCGAACCGCCACCCCGGCATGGCGCAAATCGCGCAGATGGCGTTGGCCGGCATTCCAGGCGATCACATCTGCCGCGTTGAGCAAGTTGGGCACCCGCCTGGTCCAGCCCAGAAACTCGTCGAGCCGGTCGGCGTAATCGATGGTGGTCCGCAGGATCACCAGATCGGCGTGCAGCGCCTCCGGGTCGTGCCAGGACAACCAGTGGGCGTGCAGCCCTCTCTTGCGCAGCGCAGCCACCAGACCGGCGTCGTCGCCGCGCTGCGAACCAACCAACACGATCCGCGGATGACGAATGTCGGGCCGGGCCAACTTCATGCGGACACCATGCTTGCGGATGATAGTCGTCATGCACGCAATCGAAGTCGCCGAAATCGGTGGTCCGGAAGTCCTGAGCTATGTCGAGAAGCCACAGCCCTCCCCTGGTCCGGGTGAGGTGCTGATCAAATCCGAAGCGATCGGCGTGAATTTCATCGACACCTATTTCCGCTCCGGGTCTTACCCGCGCGATCTGCCATTCGTGCTGGGCACTGAAGTGGCCGGGACGGTCGCCGCCGTCGGCGACGGCGTGACAACGCTCAAGGTCGACGACCGGGTAGCGACCGCTGCGTCGTCGGGCGCCTACGCCGAATTCGCGACCGCGCCAGCTTTTTTGGTCGCGCGCGTACCGTCAGCGGTCGGTTTGGATGTGGCCGCTTCGGCACTGTTGAAAGGCATGACCGCGCACTACCTGCTCAAGTCGGTCTACCCGGTGAAGTCCGGCGACGCGGTGTTGGTCCACGCCGGAGCAGGCGGGGTGGGGCTGATTTTGACGCAATGGGCGACCAGTCTGGGCGTCCGGGTGATAACGACGGTGTCGACACCGGCTAAAGCCGAGCTGTCCCGGCAGGCCGGCGCGACGGACGTCTTGGACTACCCCGGCGATGATGCGCAGGAATTCGGAAACCGCATCCGCGAGCCGACCGCCGGGGCTGGTGTGGCCGCGGTGTACGACGGCGTCGGCGCGAGCACGTTCGACGCCAGCCTGGCCAGTCTGGCAGTGCGGGGCACCTTGGCATTGTTCGGCGCGTCCAGCGGGCCGGTCCCACCGGTCGACCCCCAGCGGCTCAACGCGGCCGGCTCGGTGTACCTGACCCGCCCGACGTTGGCGCATTTCACCCGCACCGGCGACGAATTTGCTTGGCGCTCAGGGGAATTATTCGACGCGATCGCCGCAGGATCGCTCAGCGTGACGGTGAGCCGCAGCTATCCGCTGGCCGAGGCCGCGCAAGCGCACCGCGACTTGCAGGGCCGTCAGACCGTCGGTTCGATCGTGCTGACGCCATAGGCCTCATGGGTGCCCGTCGGGCTCCCAACTGCCCGGCATCATTGGCACCGTCGGCCCGCCACCGAATTCGTCGCCGGCAAGCGTGGTCAGCCCCGCGGCTTGCTCAGCGGCCTCGTTGCGCACGGTGCCGGCAAAACCCAACGGTCCCGCCCCATTGCCCGATCCCAGCGGCTCGTCGCCCGACGGCCCGCCCCAGTCCGGGTTCACCTCGACATTCATATCCATGAACTCGTCGCCGTGGTCGCGCATTTGCGCGCGACGGCGCCGCCGCGCCCGTCTCTGCTGCTGCGCAGCCGCCGCAGCCGCAGCCGCA
>NZ_JBAPPI010000639.1:0-22906 GCF_049280035.1 Mycobacterium sp.
GGCCTGCGACAAGTTCGAGGTGTCCAAACAGCGCCAGCTCGAGCGGGAAGCGCGCAGGGGCGACCTGCGGATCACCGCGCAGCAGCTGCACAAAACCGAGGGCAAGCTCAGCCTGAGCCGGCGGTAGCCAGCCATGCGCATCGGTCCCATCGCGCTGGCCAGCCCGGTGGTGTTAGCCCCGATGGCGGGTGTGACGAACGTCGCATTCCGGACGCTCTGCCGCGAGCTCGAGCAGGAGCGCGTCGGTACGGTCAGCGGCCTCTATGTCTGCGAGATGGTGACGGCGCGCGCCCTCGTCGAGCACCATCCCGTCACCATGCACATGACGTCGTTCTCCGCCGACGAATCGCCGCGATCGCTGCAGCTGTACACCGTCGATCCGGCGACCACGTATGCGGCGGTGAAAATGGTCGTCGACGAAGGCCTGGCCGATCACGTCGACATGAATTTCGGCTGTCCGGTGCCCAAGGTCACCCGTCGTGGCGGCGGGGCGGCGCTGCCGTTCAAGCGGCGGCTGTTCGGCCAGATCGTCGGGGCGGCCGTGCGCGCCACGGAGGGCACCGACATCCCGGTGACGGTGAAGTTTCGGATCGGCATTGACGACGAACACCACACCCATCTCGACGCCGGCCGGATCGCGGAGTCCGAGGGCGCGGCCGCGGTCGCATTGCATGCCCGCACCGCGGCCCAGCGCTATTCCGGAACTGCGAATTGGGAGCAGATCGCCCAGCTCAAGCAGCATGTGCGGACGATCCCGGTGCTCGGCAACGGCGACATCTTCGAGGCTAGCGACGCGCTGACCATGATGGCCGTCACCGGGTGCGACGGCGTTGTCATCGGCCGCGGCTGCCTGGGCCGGCCGTGGCTGTTCGCCGAGCTGTCGGCCGCGTTCACCGGCAGCCCGACGCCCACCCAACCCAATCTCGGCCAGGTCGCCAACATCATTCGCCGGCACGGGGAGCTGCTCGTCGCCCATTTTGGCGAAGACAAGGGTATGCGCGATATCCGCAAGCACATCGCCTGGTACCTGCACGGCTTTCCCGCCGGATCGGAATTGCGACGGGCTCTGGCGCTGGTTAAAACATGCGGCGAACTCGACACTCTGCTGGACAAGCTCGACGCCAGCGTGCCGTTCCCGACCGCGGCTACCGGGCCGCGTGGGCGCCAGGGCTCACCCGCCCGGGTCGCCCTGCCAGAGGGCTGGCTGGTCGACCGCGATGACTGCACGGTGCCGGCAGGGGCCGACATCATGCACTCAGGCGGCTGAACCGAGCACGTCCGGCGACGATGCAGGCCGGAACGGCCTGAGGAGGAGCCGGACGATCCAGCACATCCCGAGATCGCGTTTCGGCCGATGCCTAAGTACCATGTGGATCTTGTTGCGTCGCGTGCCAGGTGGCCAAGCCCCCACAGGCTCGGCCGCCTTTAGCTGCGCTGGCGTACGCGCACAACACGCGGGTTACCTCATTAGATTCGGAGGCCGGTAGGAGATGAGTGACGGCGACTTTGGCGCCGATAAAGCCACTCCTGACTCCTCTTCCGGCCGTCCGCGCGCTTTGGGTGTCGACGGTGACGATGTAGGGCTTACCGCAGCGACGACGGGAACGCGAGGTGCGGCGCCGTGGGAGCGATTCGGAGCGCCATCGCAAGGCGTGGCCGTCGCCCATCGGCGGTCGCGGCCGCCGACACCGACGTCCATGTCGCCGCCAATCGAGTCCGCCGACGACGAAGACGACGGGCCGCGCGGGTGCCATACCGATGGTGGGCTCACCGTCGCCGAGTTGATCGCCAAGGTCGGCGGCTCGACCGCGGAGAGGCCACGGCATCGGCGCGCGGCCCCCGACCCCGAGCCGCCAGAACCGGATGCAAATCAACCCGGCGACGAGCGGGGCAACGGATTCGACGACGCCTATGCCGTGTCCCCGGCCTATGCCTTTGCGCTAACCGACCTGGAAGTGAGCCCACCCGAGCGCCGCAGCCGCAGCGCCGACGCGGAGCAGACCACCGTGCTGCCGAAAACGCCGGTCCGCTCGCGACCGGTGCAGCCCGTGGACGACCCCGCGGCTGACGAACATCCCAAGCAGAAGCCGAAGCGCAGACGCCACGCGATGCTGCTGGCCGGCCGCTTGATGGCCGCCGCGGTTGCGGCGCTGGCACTGGCGCTGACCGGCGGCGCTTGGCAGTGGAGCGCATCAAAAAACCACCGGCTCAACACGATCAGCGCGCTGGACCCGCAGTCGCGGGACGTCGTCGACCCCAATGCGCAATACGGCGACGAGGACTTTTTGATCGTCGGCATGGACTCTCGGGCCGGGGCGAACAGTGAAATTGGCGCCGGCGACACCGAGGACGCCGGCGGCGCGCGGTCAGACACCGTCATGCTGGTCAACATCCCGGCGAACCGCAAACGCGTAGTGGCAGTGTCGTTTCCGCGTGACCTGGCGATCACGCCGATCCAATGCGAAGCATGGAACCCCGACACCGGCGAGTACGGCCCGCTCTATGACGCCGACACCAAGAAATACGGTCCCCGAAACGTCTACACCGAGACGAAGCTGAACTCGACGTTCTCGTTCGGTGGCCCGAAGTGCCTGGTGAAAGAAATCCAAAAGCTGTCCGGACTGAGTATTAACCGCTTCATAGCCATCGACTTCGTCGGCTTCGCCAAGATGGTCGACGCGCTGGGCGGCGTCGAGGTGTGCACTAGCACCCCGCTGAAAGACTATGAACTGGGCACAGTGCTGGCTCACTCTGGACGCCAACGCATCGACTCGAAAACTGCGCTGAACTACGTGCGAGCCCGCATGGTCACCACGGAGAACAACGGCGACTACGGACGCATCAAACGCCAGCAGCTTTTCCTGTCCTCGCTGCTGCGTTCGCTGATCTCCCAGGACACCTTCTTTTCGCTGAACAAGCTCAACAACGTCGTCAATACGTTCATCAAGAACAGCTACGTCGACAACGTCAAGACCAAAGACCTCGTCCAGCTCGGCCAGTCGGTGCAGGGCATGTCCGCCGGCCACGTCTCCTTCGTGACCGTGCCGACCGGCGAAACCGACGAAAACGGCGACGAGCCGCCGCGCACTTCCGACATGCGGGCGCTTTTCGATGCCATCATCAACGACGATCCGCTGCCCGGCGAAAACGACCTGAACGCGACGACGAGCCCGCCGACAAAGACGCTGACCAGCAAGGCACCCAAGACCACCAGCCCGTCGGCCGAGCCGCATCCCGAGCAGGTGCAGGCCCTGACGACGTCGCCGCAGAACATCACCGTGCAGGTGTCGAACGCGACCAGCAAGTCTGGGCTGGCCACCACCGCCAGCACCCAGCTGAAGCACCACGGCTTCAAGGTCAAGACGCCGGACGACTACCCGAGCTCGTTGAAGTCCACCACGGTGTTCTTCGCGCCCGGCAACGAACAGGCCGCCGCCACCGTCGCGTCGACTTTTGCGCACTCAAAGGTCGAGCGGGTCACCGGAATTGGGAAAACGGTGCAGGTGGTGCTCGGCCCGGACTTCTCGTCGGTCGGCGCTCCGCCGCCGAGCGGGTCATCGGTCAGTGTGCAGATCGACCGCAACGCCAGCAGTCCAGCGACCAAACTTCCGGAGGACTTGTCGGTGACCAACGCCGCCGACACCACCTGCGAATAGCCGAACCATGCTCAAAGATTTGAATGCAAACCGGCATTCACCGCGAGTTCACACCCCACTTCATGCAGGTTCATGCCGGTCCGGCGATTGAGAAAGTAGGCTTGTCGATATGCGCACCGCCTACCAGGAACAGCTCTCTGAGCTCTCCGAGCAGCTCGGCGAGATGTGCGGGCTGGCCGGTGCCGCGATGGAACGCGCAACCCAGGCGCTGCTGCAGGCAGATCTGGTGCTAGCCGAGCAGGTTATGTCCGACCACGAGAAGATCGCACAGCTGAGCACCCAGGCCGAGGAAAGCGCGTTCGTATTACTCGCCTTACAAGCACCTGTCGCCGGCGATCTGCGGTCGATCGTCAGCGCAATCCAGATGGTCGCCGACATCGACCGGATGGGGGCGCTGGCTCTGCACGTCGCCAAGATCGCCCGCAGGCGTCATCCACAGCACGCTCTGCCCGAAGAGGTCAACGGGTACTTTGCCGAAATGGGCCGAGTGGCAGTGGAATTGGGCAACAGCGCACAAGAAGTGCTGTCATCCCTCGACCCGGAAAAGGCCGCTCGCATCCGCGAAGAAGACGACGCGATGGACGACCTGCACCGCCATCTGTTCACCGTATTGATGGACCGGGAGTGGAAGCACGGGGTGGCCTCAGCGGTCGACGTGACGTTGCTGGGCCGGTTCTACGAGAGGTTCGCCGATCACGCCGTCGAGGTGGCGCGCCGGGTCATCTTCCAGGCGACAGGTCATTTCCCCGACGACGAAACCGTCGCCAAATCCGGCTAGACCTAGCCGAAGCGGCCGGAGATGTAGTCTTCGGTGGCTTTCTGAGTCGGGTTGGAGAAGATCTTCTCGGTGTCGTCGATTTCCACCAAGCGGCCCGGCTTTCCGACCGACTCCAGGTTGAAAAACGCGGTGTGATCGCTGACCCGGGCCGCCTGCTGCATGTTATGGGTGACGATGACGATGGTGTAGTCTTGTTTCAGCTCGGCAATCAGGTCCTCGATCGCCATCGTCGAAATCGGGTCCAGCGACGAGCACGGCTCGTCCATTAGCAACACATCGGGTTGCACGGCGATGGCCCGCGCGATGCACAGTCGCTGCTGCTGACCGCCGGACAACCCGCCGCCTGGCCGGCCCAACCGATCCTTGACCTCATCCCACAGGTTGGCACCCCGCAGCGCGTATTCGGCGGTGTCGTCGAGCAGCTTTCGGTTGCGCACGCCCTGCAGCTTCAGCCCGGCCACCACATTGTCGCGAATTGACATGGTGGGGAATGGGTTTGGTCGCTGGAACACCATCCCGATCGCACGACGCACACCCACCGGGTCGATCCCCGAGCCGTAGATGTCGTCGTCGTCGAGCAAAACGCTGCCCTGCATGCGGGCACCGGGAATGACTTCATGCATCCGGTTCAGCGTGCGTAGCACCGTCGTCTTGCCACAGCCTGACGGGCCGATGAATGCCGTCACGCTACGAGGCAGAACCGATAGCGAAACGTCGGCGACCGCATGGAACGCGCCGTAGTAGATGTTGATGTCCTTGAGGTCTAACCGCTTAGCCACTCCAGCTCCTGCCTAGCGTTTCGGGGGCAAAGACTTTCGCGAGCACCCTGGCCCCCACATTAATGACGGCGATCAGCAAAATCAGCGTCAGGGCAGCGCCCCACAGCCGGTCGGTAGGAATGCGGTTGGCACCCGCGCCTGCCGAGGTCTGGTCGTACATCATGCCTGGCAGCGACCCCATGAAGCCGGTGAACATGTTGAAGTTCATCGCCTGCGAATAGCCCACCAGGATTAGCAGCGGGGCAGTCTCTCCCATCACCCTGGCGAGCGCCAGCATGACGCCAGTGATGATGCCGGACAGCCCGGCGGGAAGCACAATCCGGGTGATCGTTTTCCACTTGGCTACGCCCAGCGCGTAGCTAGCCTCGCGCAGGTCCACCGGGACGATCCGCAGCATCTCCTCGGTCGCGCGCACGATCACCGGAAGCATCAGCAGCACCAACGCCAGCGACACCGCAAAGCCCGACCGGGGAAGGCCAAGCGTGGCGATGCACAGTGCGTAGACGAACAGCGCGGCCACGATCGACGGGACCCCGGTGAGAATGTCCACCATGAACGTGGTCAGCTTGCCAAGCGGGGTGCCGCCACCGTACTCGACCAGATAGATGGCGACGAAGATGCCGATCGGTACCGCGATGACCGCGCACACCAGGCCCTGCATCACCGTGCCGACGATGGCATGGTAGGCGCCGCCCCCAAGTAAGAACGCCGTCATGTCGGCTTGGGAATGCGTCCACCACTCGCTTGACCCGACGGCGGTAAGACCTTTGGCCAGTACCGAATACAGCACCCAGACCAGTGGTATCAGGGCCACCACCACCGACAGCGTCACCAGCACGGTCGCTATCCCGTTGGCCAGTCGTCGGCGCAGGCTGAGGGTGGTGAAGGTGCGCGCTTTGAGTGGGCGATCCAGGATCGACGTCATCGGTCGTCCTTGCTGGCGACAGCGGCGCGCGCCATCGCATCGACCACGAAGGTGAGCAGGAAAAGCACCAATCCGGCCGCGATGTAGGCGCCGGCTTTGTACTGGTTGTTGAATTCTGATGCGGTGGCCGCGATCTTGGTCGCGAAGGTATAGCCGCCGTCGAACAACGACCAGCCGAACGCCGCCTGGGTGCCGCGCAGAATGATCAGCAGCGCCACGGTCTCACCCAAGGCTCGGCCCAGGCCCAACATGGCGCCGCTGATGTAGCCGGAGCGTCCGAACGGCAGCACGGTGGTCTTGACCACCTCCCAGCGGGTGGCGCCGAGCGCCAGCGCAGCCTCGATGTGGCTCTGCGGCGTTTTGATGAACACCTCGCGGGTGACCGCGGTGATGATCGGCAGGATCATCACCGCCAACACGATCCCGGCGGTGAAGATGGTGCCGCCCCCGGAAACCGAGGCGTTGCCCGTCGCGAAGAGGAAAAAACCGGCCCAGGTGTTCATTGAGCCAAGTCGCGATTGGTCGCAGCCGCGGCGCCAGCACGTACAGACCCCAGACCCCGTAGATGATCGACGGGACCGCGGCGAGCAAGTCGACCACATAGGCGAGTGGCCCGGCGATACGGCGCGGTGAGTACTGAGTGAGGAAAATCGCGATGCCCAGGGCCACCGGCATCGCCAGGATCAGGGCGAACAGCGCCACGAACACCGTGACCTGCAGCAGGTCGAAGATGCCGAAACGCATCGCCGACGTATTGGTGGTGACCCAGTTGCCGCCGTAGGTGAAGAAATTTTCGCGGTCTCGTGCCAGGGCTGGGATCGCACGCGTGAGCAGAAACACTCCGATGGCGGCAATCAAAACGACGATCAGGACGCCGGAACCCGTCGACAGGCCACGAAAGAGCCGGTCACCACGACCGGGTTTGGTGCTGCCCCAGAGCAAGGTGGGGACAGCTGAGGACTCGCGGGAAGGCGCGGCGATGACCTCACCCGAACCGGCATCGGCTGGATTTGGTGTCGTCACGGTGTTCCCATCGAGCAAAAGACTTCGGCCACAAGTCACTCGGATCGATCACTGGATCGCGTTGATCGCGGCGACCAGGCGCTGTTTGAACCTATCCGGTAACGGAACATACCCGGCGGCCGAGAGACCGCTCTGGGCGTTGTTGGCGGCCACCGTCAAGAGCGACTTGATCGCGGCGGTAGTCGCGGGGTCATACCCCTTGGAGCAGACGATCTCGTAGGTGGCGAGCACCAGCGGGTATGCACCGGCCTCTTTCGTGCTGTAGAGCGATTTCAGATTCAGCTTCAAGTCGTTGCCCCGGCCCGCGAAGGTGGCGATGTCGATGGCCTTGCGGGCCGCGTCATCGGTGAGCGCCACCGGACCGCTGCCGGCGTTGATCTGCGCGTACGGCACACCGCTTTGGTCGGCGAAGCCTTTCTCGACATACCCTATGGCACCGGACGTGGATTGCACGGCCTGGATGACACCGGCGGACTTCTGCGCGCCTTCACCCACGCCGCCCTGAAACTCGCTGCCGGTGCCCCTGGTCCAACTCTTCGGCGCGGCCGCGGCCAGGTACTTCTGAAAGTTGTCGGTGGTACCCGAGGAGTCCGATCGGTAGATCGGCCAGATCTTGGTGTCGGGCAGCGCCACGCCGGGGTTGACTGCGACGATTTCCGGGTCGTTCCAATTAAAGATTTGGCCGCTGAAGATCTTGGCCAGCACATCGCCGTTGACAACCAGTTTCTTGACACCGTCCAGGTGGTAGGCAACCGCGACCGGCCCGAAGACCATCGGCAGATGCCAGGCCGGATTTCCGTTGCAGCGCTCGGCGGCCGGATCGATCTGGTCGCGGCTCAGCGGTGAGTCCGAGCCGGCGAAATCCACATGCGCGGCGATGAACTGTTCACGCCCGGCGCCCGACCCGGTCGGGTTGTACGCCAGCTGCTTACCGGAGCACAGCTCAGCCCAGTCCTTGTTGAACAAGGCAATGGCGTTTTGCTGAGCCGTGGATCCCTCGGCGGTCAGGTCGGGCTTGCCCGCACAGTTCACCGGCCCCGTCGGTGCCGACATGCCGTGCAGGTTGTCATCGCTGCCACAGCCGGTCGATAGCAGGGCCGGGATCAGCGCTGTCGACACCGCGGCCATCAGCGCTCTGCGCACCGGGTCGAGCTTCACCGATCTCGCTTTCTCAATGATTTTGTCCGCGTCCGAACCTCCCGACAGTGGGTGCCGCGGTTACCCGCAAACTATGCGGCGGGCGTAGACGGTATCCCGCAGCCACGTGAACGGCCAGTGAACAGCTCAGCGGGCGCCTGTGCCGCCGCTGGTCGGACCGGATGTGGCCGCCGCATAGGCGGTGTCGACGCTGTGCTGAGTGAATCCCAGGCGCCGATAGGTCCTTAGCGCGGCGGTGTTGTCCGACTCGACGTAGAGCATCACCGTAGGTTGGGCTGCTGTGGCCAGTTGCCGCGCCAGGAAGGCAACGCCCACCGATGTCAGCAGCCCACCCAGACCGCTGCCCTGCGCCGACGGATCAACGCCGACGACATAAACCTCGCCCAGACCCGGCTCGTCGGGGTGCACTTTCGTCCAGTGGAAGCCAAGCAGCGCGTCCGTCTGCTCGTCGAAGGCCAGGAACAGCCCATCGGGGTCGAACCACCGCTCGGCGCGTCGCTCGGCCAGATCAGTCGCCGTCAAGCCGCTCTGTTCGGGGTGCTGCGCGAATGCAGCGTTGTTCACCCGCAGCAGTTCGGCGTCGTCGGCGGTGCCGGCGTAGCTCCGGATGCGGATCCCGTCGGGTACGGACGGCTCTGTGATGCCGTGCAGCGAGCGGCGCATCTGAACTAGTTCGCGAACCGGTACCAGACCTAATGCCGAGGCGGTCGCCCGCGCTGACTCCAACGTGCCGTGCGCCCAAAAACGGTTTTGCCCAGCGGTTTTCGACAACGAGGCATGAATCATCGCAGTGCCGATACCGCGGCGGCGGGCTTGCGGATGCACCACCAGCTCCGCCATGCCGAACCCATCTTGGGGTCCCGAGGAGAGATTCAGATAACCGATCACGCGTTCGCGGCCGCTCAGATGGCCACCGGTGGCCACCAGGTGCTCGGTGCGGCGATGCGCCAACTCTCGCAGAACTTGCTCGCCGACAGGTGCCACTTCATCGAAGTCACCTGCCGCGCTGACGAGTTCACCTATCTGCTGCTGCTCCTCCGCCGCCAGCTCCGCCCGCCACTGGGGTGACGTCACTGGCTGCGCAACGGATCGACCAGCGGCTCCTGGCGACTCTGTGCATCGGGTTCGTCGTCCTCGGCGGCGGGCTCGCTGGTCGGTGGCCGGCCGCGGCTCGGACGGACCGCTTTGTAGCCCACGTTGCGTACCGTGCCGATCAGCGACTCGTACTCCGTTCCGAGTTTGGCCCGCAGCCGGCGCACGTGCACGTCGACCGTACGGGTGCCACCGAAGAAGTCGTATCCCCACACCTCGTGCAACAGCTGGGCCCGGGTGAACACCCGGCCGGCATGCAGCGCCAGGTACTTCAGCAGTTCGAACTCCTTATAGGTGAGGTCCAGCGGACGTCCGCGCAACCGGGCGGTGTAGGTGCTCTCGTCGATCACCAGTTCGCCGAGGCTGATCTTGCCGACGCTTTCCTGGTCCTGCAGGCTGCCCTTGCGGCCGATCAGCAGTCGCAGCCGGGCATCGATCTCGGCGGGCCCGGTGCTGGGCAGCAGGATCTCGTCCAGGCCCCAATCCGCGTTAACGGCCACCAGGCCGCCCTCGTTCACCACGACTACCGCCGGAAGCGAGCGGCCCGTCGAACTCAGCAACCGGCACAGTCCACGCGCCGCGGGTAGGTCAAGTCGCGCGTCGACGATCAGCACGTCCGCGCTACCTGCTTCCAGCAGCGAAGAAACATCGGGTGGCGCTGTGCGCACGGTGTGGGCCAACAGCGACAACGAAGGTAGGACCACGTCCGGATGCGGCTCCGCGGTCAGCAGTAGTAGATCCAACAAGCCCCTCCAGCGTCGTGGGAAAGGCGTCTCCCAAATTCATGGCGAGGTGTGAAGTTATCGGCCAGGTTATTTAACGATAGCGTGAACCCTGGTCTTCAGCGCGGTGACGACGAAGACCGGCAATCCGATCCAGCGCGGCGCCTACCGCGGGGTACGCCACAATATGCGGATGCGTAAGGTGCTGGTCGCTGCGGTCGCGGTGGTGCTGGCCGTCGTGATCGTGCTCGTGGGAGCCGCGGGCGTCGACTTCGGGACCACCATCTACGCCGAATATCGACTGGCCCGCAGCGTGCGGCAGGCAGCCGACTTGGGCTTCGACCCATTCATCGCGATCCTCGGCTTCCCGGTGATCCCGCAAGCGATGCGCGACCACTACGACGAGGTGGAAATCAAGGCCGGCGCAGTCGACCGTCCAGTGATCGGGAAAGCCACGCTGGAGGCGACCATGCATTCGATCGACTTAACCGACACGTCGTGGCTGATCCGACCCAGCGCCAAGCTTCGGGTCGGCAAGCTGGAGAGCCGGATCATCATCGACTCGCTGCACCTCGGCCGCTACATGGGTATCCACGATCTAATGGTCGAGGCGCCGCAGCAGGAAACCAATGACGCCACCGGCGGCACCACCGAATCCGGGATCTCCGGGAGCCACGGCCTCGTGTTCACCGGCACCCCGAAATCGGCCCACTTCGACAAACAGGTCAGCGTCGCCGTCGACCTCTCGATAGCCGGCGAGGACAAAACCACGCTGGTGTTCACGCCCACCGGTGTGCTGACCGGCCCGAACACCGCCAACCAGAAGGTTCCCGACGACAAGCGCGACGCGGTGCTGGCCGCATTTGCCGGCAAGCTGCCCGACCAAAGACTTCCGTTCGGGGTGGCGCCGACGAGCCAGGGCGCCCGCGGCTCCGACGTGATCATCGAGGGCATCACCACGGGATTAACCATCACTCTCGACGGGTTTAACCGGGCATGATTCCATCCATCGTGGCGGTCGTGGCCGCGCTGGCATCGGCCGCCGTCGTCGGCTGGCTGCTGACCCGGCGTACCGGTGCGGTCCGGCCGACCGATTCTCGGGCGGCCGGCGAAGTGGACACCAGCGGCTTGGGCCTGTCCGACGATGGGCCGACCGTCGTGCATTTCAGCGCGCCATGGTGCTCACCGTGTACCCACGTGCGCCGCGTGGTTACCCAGGTGTGTGACGACCTTGGTGAGGTCGCGCATGTGGAAATCGACATGGACGCCAATCCGGCCGCCGCGCGACGTCTTTCAGTTTTATCGCTGCCCACCACATTTATCTTCGATGCGCAGGGGCGTCAGCGATACCGCGCCGCGGGTGTGCCGAAAGCCGATGACCTGCGGTCGGCGTTGACTCCGCTGTTGGCTTGATGGTGTGGCCATTGGGTAAGCTGTCCGACGTGTCCGCCCGCGTTGAGCTCCTGCTCACCAAGCGCCGCGCAGTCGATCTGTGCCGCGTCGCGGGTTGCTGCTGTTGTTGTAGTTGCTGAGTAGCCGCGCTTTTTCGCGCCGCGCTCGGAGCAGCCAGGAACAAACACCATGGCGCGCGCCCCCCATACCCCTGCACAGAGCAGCTAGGAGCACCATCATGTCGAGCACCAGCTCCATCGATCAGGTCGATGTCCGCGGGCCCCGATTCGTCGCCTGGATCACCACTGTTGTGCTGGTGATCACCCTCGTCGTATCGGGAATCAGCTCGCTGGCCGCCGCGGTCATTCTGGGCCTGCAGGCCGTCGTCTTCGCGATCGGCGCCGTGGCCGGCCCGCGCCGTCATCCCTACGGAGTGGTGTTCGCCAATGTGGTGGCCCCGCGTTTGGGACCGGTCCGAGAGCGTGAGCCGGTGCCGCCGCTGAAGTTCGCCCAACTGGTCGGCCTGATCTTCGCAGTGATCGGCGCGGCCGGATTCGCCGTCGGTGCGCCACTGGTCGGTCTCATCGCCACCGGCGCGGCACTGGTGGCGGCTTTCCTCAACGCGGCCTTCGGCATCTGCCTGGGCTGCCAGCTCTACCCGCTCGTCGTGCATCTGAAGCCCACTAGGGCATCTGAGGCCGCGTAACTCCCGAAAGGATCCCCAACATGGCACGCTCCGACGTCCTGGTCTCCGCCGACTGGGCCCAGAGCAATCTCGACGCCGCGAACACCGTCTTCGTCGAAGTCGACGAGGACACCAGCGCATACGACGTCGGCCACATCCCCGGCGCGGTCAAACTGGACTGGCGTACCGAGCTGCAAGACCCCGTACGGCGTGACTTCGTCGATGCCCAGCAGTTCTCCAAGCTGCTGAGTGACCGCGGTATCGCCAACGACGACACCGTGATCCTCTACGGCGGCAACAACAATTGGTTCGCCGCCTACGCGTACTGGTATTTCAAGCTGTACGGCCATGACAACATCAAGCTGCTCGACGGTGGCCGCAAGAAGTGGGAGCTCGACGCGCGGCCGCTGTCCACCGAGAAGGTGAACCGGCCCGCGACGTCATACACCGCCGAGGCGCCCGACAACAGCATCCGGGCGTTCCGTGACGAGGTGCTCGCCGCGATCAACGTGAAGAACCTCGTCGACGTGCGCTCCCCGGACGAGTTCTCCGGCAAGATCCTGGCGCCGGCCCATCTGCCCCAGGAGCAAAGCCAGCGGCCCGGCCATATCCCCGGCGCAATCAACGTGCCGTGGAGCAAGGCCGCCAACGAGGACGGCACCTTCAAGTACGACGACGACTTGGCCAAGCTGTACGCCGACGCCGGTTTGGACGGGTCGAAGGAAACGATTGCTTACTGCCGAATCGGTGAGCGGTCGTCGCACACCTGGTTCGTTTTGCAGGAACTGCTCGGCCACAAAAACGTCAAGAACTACGACGGCAGTTGGACGGAATACGGCTCCCTGGTGGGCGCCCCGATCGAGTTGGGAAGCTGATATGTGCTCTGCACCAAAGCAAGGACAGACGTTGCCGGCCAGCGTCGACCTGGAAAAGGAGACGGTGATCACCGGTCGGGTTGTCGACAGAGACGGCCAGGCCGTTGGCGGCGCGTTCGTGCGCCTGCTGGACTCATCCGACGAGTTCACCGCCGAGGTCGTCGCATCAGCCACCGGCGACTTCCGATTCTTCGCCGCACCCGGATCCTGGACGCTGCGCGCACTGTCGGCGGCCGGTAACGGTGACGCGGTGGTGAGCCCGTCGGGCGCGGGGATCCACGAGGTCGACGTAAAGATCGCCTGACGGTCTCCCCGGCCAGTCGTAACGCCGCCGCCGTCTAGACTCGTTGCCGTGGTTTTGTTCTTCGAGATCATTCTGGTCGCCGCAGTTGTGGCGATCTCCTGGTTCGCGCTGTACACGCTGTATCGGCTGATCACCGACGAGTCGTGACGCGCCGGCGACGATGCAGAGCGCAGCGATGCGGAGGAGTGGCGCAAAGTCCCAGCCGGCGACGATGCAGAGCGCAGCGATGCCTAGGAGTGGCGCATGACCTCCAGCGCCGACGCCGATGACGAGTCGGTCCACCCGCCTGGTTCCGGGGACCGTGCCGGCGACGATGCGGAGCGAAGCGATGCGGAGGAGTGGCGCTTGAACCCTGCCGTGGCCGCAGCCGCCCAACGCGCCAAGCTGACCGCGGCTCGCAACATTCCGGTCTTCGACGACCTGCCTATTCCCGCTGACACCGCGAACCTGCGCGAAGGCGCAAACCTGAACGACGCCCTGCTGGCTTTGCTTCCGCTGGTTGGCGTCTGGCGCGGCGAAGGCGAGGGCCGCGGAGCCGACGGCGATTACCGGTTCGGACAGCAGATCGTGGTCTCACACGACGGCAGCGACTATCTCAACTGGGAAGCACGTTCCTGGCGGCTTACCGATTCCGGCGATTACCAAGCATCCGACTTACGGGAAACCGGCTACTGGCGCTTCGTGAACGACCCACACGACCCGACTGAGTCACACGCCATCGAGTTGCTGCTGGCGCACTCGGCTGGCTATGTCGAGCTGTTTTACGGGCGGCCGCTCAACCAGTCGTCGTGGGAATTGGTCACCGATGCCTTGGCCCGCAGCCGGTCTGGTGTGCTGGTCGGCGGCGCTAAGCGGCTCTACGGCATCGTCGAGGGCGGCGACCTGGCCTATGTCGAAGAACGGGTGGACGCCGACGGGGGGTTGGTGCCGCACTTGTCGGCGCGGCTTTCGCGGTTCGCCGGCTAGCACCGCGCTGGCAGCTGCAGCCGAATGCTGCCCGGCCGCAGCGAAGATGCGTTATCGTCGCATCGCAGTTCGCCTGTTCGCCCCGTGCCCGAGGGGAGAGTGCTATGGGGCTCTTTATCAGCTACTCGAGTCAAGACAGGTCGGCCATCGAGCCCCTGACGACAGCGCTTCGGCGGGCCCGCCAACAGGTTTGGTTCGATGATGAGCTGGGCGGCGGCGAAGCCTGGTGGAACGAAATCCTTGAGCAGATCCGCTCGTGCGAGGTCTTCGTCGTCGCACTGTCGAATCACTTGCTGGAGTCCAAGCCATGTCAGGCCGAATTACGCTACGCGAAGGCCTTGCAGCGACCGATCCTTCCTGTTCGGATCGGCCCGGTCGACAGCATGCGGGCCAATCCGCTTGCGGCGCTTCAGGTTATCGATTACCAAAACCCGAGCGTTGACGCCGGTATCCAGCTGGTCACCGCGGTGCACGCGTTAGCGACCCAGCAGCATCCGCTGCCCTCGCCGCTGCCCGACGAACCATCAGTACCGTTCGCTTACCTGATGCGGCTCAGCAGCACCCTCGCCGAGCAAGATCTTGACCCCCGCCAGCAAACGCACTTGCTGACCGAGCTGAAATCCGGACTCGAAGAAGACGGCGACGATCCCACGGCCCGAAACGACATCGCCCGCCTGCTGCGCACGCTGCGCGACCGAAGCGATGTCACCTACCGCACCCGAAGCGAAATCGACAACCTGCTGGCGTCGGTCGATACGAAGTCCCCAACCGCAGCAGCGTCATCCACAGAACCCGACCAACCAGCTGGGGCCGCTGGCGGGTCGACGACTCCGACACGAACCGGCACCGCCACCGAGCATCTCGGCGGCGCCAAACCGTCCGCGCTGCCCTCGACTGGACGAAGCCTGCCCGCTTCGGATCAGGGTGGGGCGTCCCGCAGGCGGTTAGTGATCGCGGCCGGTGCCGGACTAGCGGTCGTCGTCGCGGTCGCGGTGGTAATGGTGCTCGTCACCCAACGGCCGAGCCCCACACCGTCACCGAAACCGAGCACCCCAGCTGCCGCACCGGCACCGAACACCCCAGCTGCCGCGCCGACGCCATCCGCAAACCTGAACTCGATTCTGCTCAGCCCCGCAGATATCAACGCCGTCATGGGCGCCTCAAACATGCAACCCAGCAACCAAGCGGAGCAGATGGGCGCTCCCCCGGGGACGCTGTCGAACCCGGACTGCCTCGGCGCGTACGCGGCCATCCAAAGTTCGGTGTATCAGGGCAGCGGCTATACCGCGGTACGCGGGCAACAGCTGGGCGCGGAGGATCCTCCCCACTTTGTCTACGAAGCCGCGGTGAGCTTTCCATCCGCCGAACAAGCCCTCGCGTTCGTGAGGACATCTGCGGACAAATGGCAGGCTTGCGTCGGCCAACTCCTGACGGTGAGCACGCCTAACAAAATCTTTCACTGGAACTTCGCGAACCCCACCGGGGCCCCCCCAAAGATTACGCAGGTGCACACGCAGCTCCACGGCGGCCGCGCCTGCCAGCACGCGCTGAGCGCGGTGTCCAATGTGGTCATCGACGTCGTGGCGTGCGCAGCCCAAATCACCGACGAAGGCAGCCGAATCGCCGATCAGATGGCCGCCAAGGTGACGCCGTAACGGCGGGGCCGGCGCCTTCGTCACACCTGGACAACCGCATATCGGCTGCCGCAGAGAGCCTTTGGAGTTGGGGCCTGGACCCCAAAAAATGGGCAGCCCCCGAGCCATAGTTCCTGGTTGGACAGACCGGAGGCTCGGGGGCTGGGTGGCTGCGGGGAATTCGCCAGCGCGCGCAGGTGATTCCTCGCCCGGTACAGCTAGCGTGCAGCCACCTCACAAGTCCATTCAGCTATCAATTTCGCGGACCACCTCCTTCCCTGTGTACGGCCGACCGTACCCGGTCAGCGCCGCGCCGACAACCGATTTCAGCGATCGCTGACGATGGCGGCGTCGACAAGTCCGGCGAATTCGGTCGCCATCGGGGCGCTCGGCAGTACCCGGCCGTCGAGCGTATGGACCCGAGCCGCCAGCGTCATGCTCGACACCAACCAAATTCCTTGCGCTGCAAAAAGATCAGCGACACGCAGAGCACGATAGTCGCAGTCGTAGCCTTTGGCGCGGGCGACGCCGAACAGCGCCTGCTGCGTGGTCCCGCGCAGGATCGGATACCACGGCGGCGGAGTCAGCAGGCACACATCGCCCCCGGCTACGGCGCCACCGACGGCGATCACCACCGTCGACCGCGGGCCTTCCAGGACGTAGCCGTCCGAGCTGACGAAAATGACGTCACCGGCGCCCTGCCGGGCGGCATGTCGCAGCGCCGCCATGTTGATGGCGTAGGACAGCGTCTTGGCGCCGGCCAGCAGCCACGGCATCGCCTCGACACCGGTCGCGGGCAGCTCGCGGGGCAGCGTCACCGCGGCCACCCCGTCGCGACGGGCGGCAGTGATCCGGTCGGCGATCGGATTGACCGTCACGTAGGCGGTGGACGCGGAGCCGCGTTCCCGGCCGCGGCTGTAGACCAAGCGCATCGCACCCTCGTCCGCGGTATCCGCCGACCACTGCCGCGCTGCCAGGTCGATCGCGTGCCGCCAGCTCGTCAGGTCCGGCTCCGGCAGGTCCAGCAGCTTCGACGAGTGGCTCAACCGGCCCAGATGGGCCTCCGCCAGGCACGCCTTGCCGCCGCGAACCAGCAACGTCTCGAATACGCCGTCGCCACGCACCGCGGCGAGGTCGTCGGCGAACAGGAGTGGCGTTCCCGGCGGATGTACCTCACCGTCGAGCGTGACGACCACGCCCGGGTGGCCCGTCATGGACCAGAAGCCTAACGCCGTAGACCCGTAGAGTTGGTGTGTGTCCGCCGTTCCCGCCCCCGACACCGGTCCCGACGCCGGCGCGATCTGGCATTACGGCGACCCGCTGGGCGAGCAGCGGGCAGCCGAGACCGACGCCGTGCTGGTCGATCGCTCGCACCGGCGGGTGCTCACACTGACCGGCGCCGACCGGCAGACCTGGCTGCACAACATCTCAAGCCAGCAGGTCAGCGATCTTCCTGATGGCGCCAGCACGCAAAACCTCAGCCTGGACGGGCAGGGACGGGTCGAGGACCACTGGATCCAAACCGAGCTCGGCGGCGTCAGCTATCTCGACACCGAGCCATGGCGGGGCGAGCCGCTGTTGGACTATCTACGCAAGATGGTGTTCTGGTCGGACGTCATTCCTGCGCCCGCAGACCTGGCCGTGCTCTCGCTGCTGGGGCCAAAGCTCGGTGAACCAGCGGTGCTCGAGGCGCTGGGACTGGATGCGTTGCCCGCCGAGATGACCGCCGTGCCGATGACCGGTAATGGCTTCGTGCGTCGGATGATTGGGGCGCAAACCGGGCAGGTCGAGCTGGACGTGCTGGTCGACCGACGCGAGTCCGCCGACTTGCAGCGCCGTTTGACGCAGGCGGGGCTGCGCCCAGCCGGAGTGTGGACCTACGAAGCGCACCGGGTAGCGGCCGTGCGCCCACGGCTCGGCGTCGACACCGACGAACGCACAATCCCGCACGAAGTGGGTTGGATCGGCGGTCCGGGGCTGGGCGCGGTCCACCTCGACAAAGGCTGCTACCGCGGTCAGGAGACCGTCGCGCGGGTGCATAACCTGGGCAAACCGCCCCGAATGCTGGTGTTGTTGCACCTGGACGGGTCGGCGGACCGGCCCGCTACAGGTGACGCGGTGCTGGCGAACGGTCGCGGCGTGGGCAGGCTTGGAACCGTGGTCGAGCACGTCGATCTAGGCCCGGTGGCGCTCGCGCTACTCAAGCGGGGGATACCGGCCGAGACCGCGCTGATCACCGGCGGCGACGCCGAGGTGCCCGCAGTGATCGACGTCGACTCGCTGCCGCCAGTCGACGCGGCCGGCGCCGGTCGGGTGGCCGTAGAGCGACTACGCGGAACGACGCGATGACCGTACGTGCGGCGTCCTGCACGGGGTGCGGGGCGCAACAGCAGACCGCCATCGGGCACGGTAAGCTGTCGGCAGGACAATAAAGACAAAAGATCGGAGCCGCCTACTCGTTGGGCCGCTCCGTTATTGCGCGAGGGGGTCCCCCCATGGGCCGCGGCCGGGCTAAGGCGAAGCAGACCAAGGTTGCTCGAGAACTTAAGTACAGCTCACCGCAGACCGATTTCGAGCGGCTTCAGCGCGAGCTGTCCGGGTCGGGTGATGACGACGCCGACCAGCAGGACGGTGAAGACCCCTGGAGTGCCGAAGGCGACTGGCGCCGCTGAAACTTTTCGGCTCCGCCAGCGGCCATTTCTGGCCTGCATCGTTATCGGTTCAAGTTGATTTCTAAAATCGCGGGTGCTGCCCCACGAGCTTGGCTCGTGGGCCTTCTTTTCCGCCCTTGTTGATTGCGCCAACCACCCAGCAATCCAAATGCCGGGCGGTCAAGATCGCCAAAGCCCGGTCGGTGTCCTCCGGCGCCACCACCGCGATCATGCCGACACCCATGTTGAAGGTCTTCTCCATCTCTGCGCGGGAGACCCGGCCGCGCTGGGCGATCATCCCGAAGACCGGCGCCGGCGTCCACGTGCCGCGATCGACCTCAGCTACCAGCCCGTTCGGGATGACCCGTTCCAAGTTGCCGGCCAACCCGCCACCGGTCACGTGGCAGAACGTCCGGACCTGGGTTTCGGCGGCCAGCGCCAGGCAGTCCTTGGCGTAGATGAGGGTCGGCTCGAGCAACTCTTCGCCGAGTGTGCGGCCGAACTCTTCGACGTAACCGGCCAGATTCATCCGGTCGATCTCTAGCAGCACCTTGCGGGCCAGCGAGTAGCCGTTGGAATGCAGACCCGATGACCCCATCGCGATGAGGACGTCTCCGGGCTTGACCCGGTCGGGGCCAAGCACGTCGTCGGCTTCGACCACGCCCACGCCGGTGGCTGAAATGTCGTAGTGGTCCGGCTCGATCAGACCGGGATGCTCGGCGGTTTCGCCGCCGAGCAGCGCGCAACCTGCCCGCATGCAGCCTGCGGCGATACCGCCGACGATCGCGTTGAGCCGTTCCGGCACGATCCGGCCCAAGGCGATGTAGTCCAGCAAGAACAGCGGCTCGGCGCCGCAGACCACCAGGTCGTCGACCACCATCGCCACCAGGTCCAGGCCGACGGTGTCATGCTTGTCCATCGCCTGTGCGACCGCCAGCTTGGTGCCCACCCCGTCGCTGGATGCCGCCAGCAACGGTTCGCGGTAATCGCTTCGGAGCGCGAACAATCCGGCGAATCCACCAAGCTTGCTGCGCACCTCCGGCCTGGTGGCTTTGGACGCCAACGGCTTGAACAGTTCGACAGCGCGGTCCCCGGCTTCGATATTCACGCCGGCCGATGCATAGGTGACGCCCGGGTCAGATATCGAAGCCGGGTCTTTTCCGGACTTCTTTTTAAGGTCGGCCATCGTCGATAAAGGCTACCGGTCGGCGGCGAACACGGGTATCGGCCACCTGTCCGCTGAGCTAGGGATGGCGCAACGCGGAGGCCTGCTCCGCCTCCGGCGATATTTCGCGGGCCGCAATGTCGGCCTGCACGGCTTCCCGCGCGGTGGTGGCAAGCATGTGCTCGACAACGTTCTTGCCCAGCACGGTCTCGCTGGGCAGCTCGATCGGATATTTGCCGTCGAAGCAGGCCGAGCAGAGCCGCGAGGTGGGTTGCTCGGTCGCGGCGATCAAACCACGCTGCGAGATATATCCGAGCGTGTCGGCGTTGATGGCATGCCGCACCGCTTCGAGCATCTCGTCCTCGTCTTGGACGGCGTTCGCGATCAGCTCAGCCGGCGAGGGGAAGTCGATGCCGTAGAAGCACGGCCATTTCACCGGCGGCGAGGCGATGCGGACATGCACCTCGACGGCGCCAGCCTCCCGCAGCATCCTGACCAGAGCGCGCTGGGTGTTGCCCCGCACGATCGAGTCATCGACGACGATGAGCCGCTTGCCGCGGATGACCTCTTTGAGCGGGTTGAGCTTCAGCCGGATACCGAGCTGGCGGATGGTTTGCGACGGCTGAATGAAGGTGCGCCCGACGTAGGCATTCTTCATCAGGCCTTGCCCGTAGGGGATGCCGGACTCCTGCGCATAGCCGACGGCGGCTGGTGTGCCGGACTCCGGAACGCCGATCACCAGGTCGGCGTCAATCGGGCATTCGCGGGCCAGCCGACGACCGATCTCGAGCCGGGCGCCGTGCACCGACCGGCCGGCGATCGTGCTGTCCGGTCGCGCCAGGTAGACGTACTCAAAAATGCAGCCCTTGGGTTCGGGATTGGCGAAGCGGGTCGACCGGACGCCATCGGCGTCGATGGCCAACAACTCCCCCGGCTCGATGTCGCGAACGAACGAGGCGCCGACAATGTCCAGAGCGGCGGTTTCGGAGGCCACCACCCAGCCGCGGTCCAGTCGTCCCAGCGACAGCGGCCGCACGCCGTACGGGTCGCGTGCGGCGTACAGGGTGTTCTCGTCCATGAACGTCAGACAAAACGCACCGCGCACTGTCGGTAGCAGTTCCAGCGCCGACTGTTCCAGGCTGGAGTCGGCCGCGCCGTGGGCCAACAGCGCGCCCAACATGTCGGAGTCGGTGGTGGCCGCGCGGGGGAACCTGGTGTTGACCAATCCCGCTTCGCGGGCGCGGGCGACCAGCTCGGCGCTGTTCACCAGATTCCCGTTGTGCCCCAACGCCACTCCGGTGCCGGCGGCGGTATTGCGGAACACCGGCTGCGCGTTCTCCCACGTGGTTTGGCCGGTGGTGGAGTATCGGCAGTGCCCGATCGCGACGTGGCCCTCCATGGCCGCCAACGTCTGCTCCTCGAAAACCTGGCTAACCAGGCCGAGGTCCTTGAACACCAGCACCTGGGACCCGTCGGCCACGGCAATGCCGGCGGCCTCCTGGCCTCGGTGCTGCAGCGCGTACAGCCCGAAATAGGTGAGTTTGGCGACCTGCTCGCCGGGGGCCCAGACGCCGAATACACCGCATTCTTCGCCGGGCGGGTTTTCCTCGGTTACTGGCAACTGAGCGGTCACGGTAGGGCGGCTCCCTGGGGGCGGTTGGTGACGTAATGCAGTTTACGTAAACGACGGTCATGTGACCGAATCGGGCGCGCGTGTTGCGTCACTCCGCGACCGCTTTTCCTGGTCGGTCATTCCCAGAGCATGCCAGCTGTCACATATGTCACAAAACTCACTAATTGGCGGGCTGCGGATGCCAAGACGCCAGGTCGTCGAGCACCTGATACGCGGCGTTGTAGCCGGGTGTGAAAGTGATACCCGGGCCGCCGTGACACCCAGCGCCTGCCAGGTACAGCCCATCGACCGGGATCGGCAGGTCAATAAAGCCCTTGGGCCCGGGGCGGTTTTGTCCCATCAAATCCGGGTGCAGCAGTCCGTGGCAGAAATCGCCGGACGGGGCGCCGAACATGGTTTGCATGTGGTACGGCGCGAAGGTGATATGCCGGATGACGATGTCGCGAAAATTGGGCGCGATGCGGCTGATCTTGTCGATAACACGTTGCGCCATCTCATTTTTCAAGCGCCCATGCTGGTCACGGTTGGCTTCGACCGGGAAGGCATAGGCAAATGCGCTGGCGGCATGCTTGCCTGGCGGGGCCAGGCCCGGATCCGTGCAGGACGGGATCTGCATTCCCAACGAGGGGTTGTCGGGCAACAAGCCGTGGGTGCACATCTCCCACTGGCGTTGCTGTTCCTCGGGTGAGCCGAAGATACCGATGGACTGCTGCATGCCAGGTTCGTTGAGCAGTTCATAGGGAGGCGCGAACTGCGGCAGGCCGTCGAGCGCGAAGTGTATTTGGACAAATGCCGCGCGATGGTCGCGGTCGCTCAGCCGGTCGATCCACTCCGGCGTCAGGTGTTCGGCCCCGACAAGATCGTTGAGAGTCAGATCGGGAGAGAGGTTGGACAGCACCACGGGCGCGCTGATTGTGGACCCGTCGCGGAGGCGTACGCCGGTGACACGGCCGTTATCCACCAGGATCTTCTCGGCTTTGGTCCGGAAGCGGATCTCACCGCCGTGCGAGACGAAAAGGGAGTGCAAATGTTCGGTGAGCGCTCCGATACCGCCGGCGAGCTTGGTCATCATCGCGGTGCTGTCGTCGGGCACCGCCAGCGCAAAGGCCAGGCAGGTCGCACTGCCGGGGGTGTACGGGCCCCGATAGGTGGAGTTGACGGCAAGAAACGCCAGCATGCCGCGCAGAATTGCGTGCTTGTCGTTGTCCGGCAGGTAGCGGTCGATGACGTCCATCGCCGAGCCGAACAGCATCTGATGAATGGCCCTGCGTTCGGCTTCGTTGGCTGCACAGCCGTACATCTGATCCAGCGTCTTGGGCGGGGTGCGCACTTCGAATCGCCCCAGCGCTTTCGCCGGGCCTTGGCTCCACGCGATCAACTCGGCCATGCCGGTGATCGCCTCGGCGCCGTGCTTCTCGCCGAGATGCATCATCAGCTGCATCGGATCGCGGTAGAAGATCATCGGCTC
>NZ_JBAPPI010000640.1:0-3766 GCF_049280035.1 Mycobacterium sp.
GGCGATAACAACCCGCGCTAGATGAAGTGCTCGTTGGATCGGCGCTGATCGTTCGGAAAACCGTCGGCGACAACGGCTGCCAGTTCGATGAGCGCTTCCCGCGTTTCCCGCTTCAGCCGGTCCAGGCTGATCTCCGCGCCCTCCTCCAGATGCGGATCGAACGGCACCAGGCGCACCGCACGGCACCGCCGCGAGAAGTGATCGACCACCTTCTGCATGTCGACCTTGCCCGACCGCGGCCGCACCGCGTTGATGACCGCGATCGAATTGCGCACCAGATCCTCGTGGCCGTGCGCGTCGAGCCAGTCCAGGGTCGCTGAGGCGCTGCGCGCGCCGTCGATCGATCCCGAGCTGATCACGATCAGAGCGTCGGCCTTCGACAGCACCGACGTCATCGCCGAATGCAAAAGCCCGGTCCCGCAGTCGGTGAGCACCAGGCCGTAGAACCGCTCCAGGATTTCCAGCGTGTGCGAGTAGTCCTCGGCGCTGAACGCGTCAGACATGGCCGGATCGCTTTCCGAGGCCAGCACTTCCAGCCGGCTCGGGCCCTGCGAAGTGTAGCTGCGGACGTCGCTGTAGCGCTCGATACCCTCGGCGTCGCGCAATAGGTGGCGCACGGTGGCCGGGGTTTCCAACGGCACCTTTTGACTCAGCGTGCCGCGATCGGGGTTTGCGTCCACGGCCACCACCCGGTCACCACGAATCGACGCGAAGGTCGCCCCCAGGGAGGCGGTGATGGTCGTTTTGCCGACGCCGCCCTTCAGCGACAACATCGCAATCCGGTAGCAACCCCGCAGCGGCCTGTTGACCTGCACGGTCAGATCGTTGTAGCGCATCACCCGGGGGCTTTCGCCGACGTTGATCAGCTGTCCCGACAAGACGTACAGCCAGCGACGCCAACCCTCCGACGGCGCAGGCTTGACCTGCCGCAACAGGGTGCTGGTCGATAGTTCCGGATACGGCGACGGCGGGTGCACCGCCTGCCGGTAGCCCGTGTTCGCCTGCGCGGCCGACGGCTGGCCGCTGTAATAGCCGCCGTAGTTCTGCGACGGCGAATCGACGATCGGCGGCAGTCCCTTGTACGGCGTGGCTGCCCACGCCCGCGGTTCGACGCTGGTTTCTGGGGGCGGCACGCCCCGCGTCACAGCCTCGCTGAAGCGCCGTTCGGTGCGAAATCCGGCAAACGCCCTGGTCGGCGGCTCGTCGGCTGGCGGTGGTGGTGGCTGTGGCGGCAACTCGGTGGTCGGATGGTCTTCGCGACCGCGCGACACTCCCGGATTCGCGTTCTGCGTCGGATGGTCAGACACGTGCTCTTTCCCCTTGTCGCAACACTCGGTCGCTTGTTGGCGAACGATCCTGTTAGGCCAACATATCGAAGCGCCGATCGGTCCCCCGGATGTCGGCCTAGCCCACCCCAGCATAGGAGTGCAGGCCAACCGTCACCAGGTTGACGAAGAACAGGTTGAACACCATGGCCACGAAACCGACCACGTTGATCCAGGCCGCTTTCCTGTCCCGCCAGCCCGCCGTCGACCGAGCATGCAGGTAGGCGGCGTAAACCACCCACGCGATGAATGCCACCGTCTCCTTGGGATCCCAGCCCCAATACCGACCCCAGGCCTGCTCGGCCCAGATCGCGCCGAAGATCACACCGAAGCCGAACACCGGGAACGCGAAGATCGTGGTCCGGTAGGCGATCCGATCCAGCGTCTGCGCGTCCGGAAACCGCTGCACCATCCGAGCAAACGCTCCCGGGCTATCCGGCTCGCCCAGCCGAGAGGTCCGCAGCAGGAACAGGATGCTGGCCACCCCCGCGACCAGGAACACTCCCGAGCCCAGGCTGACCACCGATACGTGGATGGGCAGCCAGTAGGACTGCAGCGCGGGCATCACCGGTGCGGCGTTGGTGTAGAGCCAGCGACCCGACACCGTCAGCAAAATCAGGACTGGCAGCAGCAAGAAAACCCAGAGCGGACGGTACTGCGGTCGGCGCAACACGATCGCGCCGGCGGCCAGGCCGCAGAAGCAGGTCAGGTTGATGAACTCGTACATGTTGCCCCACGGCACCCGCGTGGTGGCCAGACCGCGCAGCACGATGCAGAGCAGCAATAGGCCGGTGCCGGCGTAGACCAGGAGCAGCCCGGCCCGCCCCACGCGTTCGTCGAACGGCCGCCGCGGGGCGTCCAGCACGACGCCCGGCGTCGCGCTGTCGGCGACCACCGATCCGGCGCTGACCAACACCCGTTCGGCACGCCGGCTGCGGGCATAGGCGAGTTCGACGGCAAGGAGCAACAAGGCCACCACCAGCACCACCACCGCGGAGGTGAACGCCCAATCCGAATTGCGCGCCAGGTCCACATTGACGTTCGAGGTGTTCATTGGCGGCTCCTTCCGGTCCCGACGGGCTCGCTGGGCGCGACTGCCGGCGTTTGCAATCCGTCCTGCAACCGGCCGACGAGCCGCTCGAATTCGTCGCCCCAGCCGGAGTTGTCCGTCCGCGCCAGGCCGCCTAGCTCGACGTTCACCGTACCGGGCGCGGTCGGTGTGAGCCGGACCCATATCCGCCGTCGGCGCACCAGCAGCGACACCACCAGCCCGGCCATCATTGTGATCGCGAATACCAGCACCCAAATCTGCCCGGGGTCGTGCGAGACCTGCAGGTTGACGAACGGGACGGCGCCGTCGAAACGCACGACGGTGCCCGCCGCCGGACCTTGATCGATTCGCACCTGTTCGCCCACACGCAGGTTGACCCGCTTGGCTCTGGTGAGCCGGTGCTGGTCGATGAGACGCGGATCCAGGGTGTACAGCGACTGCGGCCGGCCGGTGTCCAGGCCGGAGTCACCGGAGTAGATGTCGACGGCGACGGCTGGGGCGTTCAGCGCGGGAAAGCTCGACGACAGCAGGGTGCCCTCGAGCTGCTCGGTCGGCGCGAGCAGACCCTGGATGGCGATCTGGTGTTGACGACGTTCGGCGGCGTCGGGATAGGCGCCGGCCGGCGGGTCGATACGCGCCACGCCCGAAGACAGCAGCGTGCGGGGGTTGTCGGGTCGCCATTGCACCGTGGAGGTGCGGGTCTGTCCGTCGGGGAAGGTCACAGTGAATGTCGGCGCATAGCCGTGGCCCTGCAGGTAGACCCGGTCGCCGCCGACGCGCAGCGGGTGGTTGACCTCCAGCCGGTAGCGCCGCCAACTGTTGTTCGCGAGGTCACGGCCGGCCTGGTAGTCGATGTCGGCGGCGAACGACGTGGCCTGCCCGTTCGCCAGGTAGTGTGCGGCAAAGTCGTTGACGCGCAAGCAGATTGGATGAAGCGATGTGCCGTCGACGGTGTTGCCGGCCCGAAACGAGTCGAACGCGGCAGGTGACGCCGAGCAGAAACCCGGACCGCCGTCGGCGATCACGACGACGTTGCCCTCGTAGCCGAACAGCTTGCCGACGGCCACCGCCACCAGCAGGCCCACCAGCGAGAAATGGAAGACCAAGTTGCCGAATTCGCGGAGATAGCCTTTCTCGGCCGAGATTTCGATGTCTCCGTCGGCGCTGCGGGTGACCTTCCGCCAGCCTCGTAGCCGGTCGGCCATCGTCGCTGCCAGCTGGTCGGGTTCGCCGGCGATCGTGGCGGTGGCGTGTTTGGGCAGCCGAGTCAGGTTGCGGGGCACCGGCACCGGCGTGGCGCGCAGATTGCGGGCATGCTCGATCGTCCGCGGGGTCAGGCAGCCCACCAGCGACACGAACAGCAGTGTGTAGATGGCGGTGAACCAGAAGC
>NZ_JBAPPI010000641.1:0-8108 GCF_049280035.1 Mycobacterium sp.
GCCCAATATGCGCACGGTGATTCATTGCCTGCCGCCAAAGGATTGGACCGAGCCAGGATTCATGGGGCTGGGCATGATCTACACCGCGATGCCGGTGACCAACGCGGTGCCGGCGGTCGTCGCGGCCCGGCCCGGGATCGTGACGTTGGCCGATCTGCCGCCGATCACCGGGCGCGCGGCACTGCCGTGATAGACGCCGGACACATCGAGGGACCTAGCGGAACGTTATCGTGCCCTACCGTCTAGCATAGTTAGCCGAGCGAAGGTTCTATCGGCATCGGCGGGGCTGCCCAGCGGACACGAGCTCATTCGGCAGACCCAGGATGCCACCGGCGGCGGACGGAATGGATCTGCGGCTTGATCCGTTCGCGGAGAAGACTGCGAACGGGCCGGCGGGAGGAGACCAAGTGAGGGCGATCTCGATTGGCGGTTTGCTCAGACGCTGCTGGATACCGTTGCTTCTAGTGGTCGTCCTGGCGGTCTCTGCCCTGGTGGTGTCACGGCTGCACAAGCTGTTCGGCTCAGAGGACCTCAACGCGAACGCGGGGGCCGGCATCAAGATCGTCCAGTTCAACCCGAAAGTCGTGAAGTATGAGGTCGACGGGCCGCCCGGCAGCGTTGCGAACATCAACTACTGGGACGCCGACGCCAATACGCACCAGGTCAACAGTGCGCCACTGCCGTGGTCGTACACAATTTCCACCACGCTGCCCGCGGTCAGCGCGAACATCATGGCCCAAACCGACGCCAACCACATCGGCTGTCGCATCACCGTCGACGGCGTCCTCCGCGAGCATCAGAGCGCAGACGGCCTCAACGCGCAGACCTACTGCTTGGTGAAGTCCGCATGACCGACACCACGACAAGCCAGCGCACCGAATCCGGGCACCCGCATCGACCTGTTATCCCGCACTTCATCCGCATCTTCGCGATTCCCATCATTTTGGGCTGGGTCGCGCTGACCGTCGTGGTCAACGTCGCCGTCCCGCCGCTGGAAATCGTCGGCGAAAACCATTCAGCGCCAATGGCGCCCCTGGACGCACCGTCGATGAAGGCGATGATGCGGATGGGGCACAACTTCAAGGAATTCAATTCCAACAGCACCGTGATGGTCGTGGTGGAAAGCGAGCAGCCGCTCGGCGCGGCCGCGCACCACTACTACGACGACATCGTCCGCAAGCTGCGCCACGACTCTGACCACGTCCAGCACATCCAGGACTTCTGGGGAGACCGGTTCACCGCGGCGGGCGCGCAGAGCGCCGACGCCAAGGGTGCCTATGTCCAGGTCAACATCGCCGGGAACCAGGGCACCACGCAGGCGAACAAATCCGTCGAAGCCGTCCGCAAGGTTGTCGACAACGAACTTGCGCCGCCCGGGGTCAAGGCCTATGTCACCGGTCCGGCAGCGCTGTCCGACGACATGCACGTCATCGGCAACGACAGCCTGGCCAAAATCACGCTGTTCACGTTGGCCGCGATCGCGATCATGCTGCTGCTGGTCTACCGCTCGATCGTTACCACGTTGATCCAGCTGTTCATGACGTTCGTCGCGCTGGCGTGTGCGCGCGGAATCGTCGCTGTGCTGGGCTACAACAACGCATTTGGGCTCACCACGTTCGCCGCGAACATCCTGACGATGCTGGCGATCGCCGCCGGGACGGACTACGGGATCTTCCTTATCGGCCGGTATCAGGAAGCGCGTGCGGCCGGCGAAGACCGAGAGACCGCCTACTACACGACATTTCGTGGCGTCGCCCCCGTCGTGCTGGGTTCGGGCCTGACGATTGCGGGCGCGACTTACTGCCTGAGCTTCGCGCGACTGCCCTGGTTCAACACCATGGGCCCGCCGGTGGCCATCGGCATGATCGTCGTGGTGGCGGCCGGCCTGACATTGGGCCCGGCGGTGGTCTTCCTGGGCAGCCGGTTCGGGCTGTTCGAGAGGAAGAGCCAGTCCCGCGGCCGGCTGTGGCGGCGGGTCGGCACCGCGGTCGTGCGTTGGCCGGCACCGATTTTCGCGGTGAGCGGAGCGGTCGTCCTGGTAGGCATGGTCGCGTTGCCCGGGTTCAAGCCGAGTTACAACGACCGCCACTATCTGCCCGAATCGGCACCGTCCAACCTCGGATATGCGGCGGCCGACCGGCACTTCTCCGAGGCCCGGATGAACCCCGACATGCTGATGATCGAGGCCGACCACGACATGCGCAATCCGGCCGACATGCTGGTGCTCGACAAGGTCGCCAAGAACGAGATCCGCACCGTCGGTATCGCGATGATCCAGGACATCACCAGACCTCTGGGGATTCCGATCCAGCACAGCTCGATCCCCTTTCAGAACAGCATCCAAAGCCAGACGACCATGCAGAACATGGGCTTTCTGAAGGACAGGATGAAAGACATTCTGAGGATGGCCGACGAGTTGGGCATCACCATCAGCTATTTGGAGCGGACGTACAAGATCACGAAACAGCTGGCCGACACGACTTCTGACACGGCCCGCCTCACCAGAGAGATGGTGGGCGTCACCGACGAATTACGGGACCACATAGCGGATTTCGACGATTTTTACCGCCCGATCCGCAGTTACTTCTACTGGGACAAACACTGCTACGACATTCCGATCTGCTATTCGTTCCGGTCGTTGTTCGACTCGTTGGACGGGATCGATCAACTCGCCGAAAAGCTGCACGGCTTGTCGGGCGACATCGGGGTTACCGACGCGCTCACGCACGAACTGGCCGCGATCTTGCCGCCGCAGATCGAAGCCCTGAAAACCACTCGCGGCATAACGCTGACCTTGCACAGCACCTTTCAGGCGATGATCGATCAAATCGAGGCGATGAGCAACACGTCGATCGTTATGGGCCAAAGCTTCGACGCCTCACAGAACGACGACTTCTTCTACCTTCCGCCCGAGGCGTTCAGCAACCCGGAATTCCTTCGCGGCGTGAAGATGTTCTTCTCCCCCGACGGAAAGTCGGTGCGATTCTTCATCACTCACCAGGGCGACCCCATGACACCCGAGGGAATCGCCCGCGTGTCGGCGGAGCGAACCGCCGCCCAGGAGGGGCTCAAGCAGTCCTCGCTTTCCGATGCCAAGGTATATCTCGGCGGAACCGCAGCGACCTTCCGCGACATGGCCGACGGCGCGAAGTACGACCTGATGATCGCGGTGGTTTCGGCATTGACACTCATCTTTATGATCATGCTGCTGCTGACCCGCAGCGTGGTGGCAGCACTGGTCATCGTCGGGACCGCGAGCAGCTCGATCGCCGCATCCGTCGGACTGTCGGTGCTGATCTGGCAAGACCTGTTCGGCATACACATCCACTGGATTGTCGCGGCGCTCTCGGTGATCATCCTGTTGGCCGTCGGCTCCGACTACAACCTGCTGCTGGTCTCAAGGTTCAAGGAAGAAATTCACGCCGGGCTCAAGACCGGATACATCCGGTCGATGGCCGGCACCGGCGCGGTGGTGACATCGGCGGGTCTGGTGTTCGCCTTCACCATGGCCGCGATGCTGGGCAGCGACCTGACAGTGCTGGGTCAGTTCGGCTCGACGGTCTGCATCGGCCTGCTGCTCGACACCCTGGTGGTACGGACGCTGCTCATGCCGTCCCTCGCGACCATGCTGGGCCGCTGGTTCTGGTGGCCCCTGGTTGTCCACCCGCGCGGCGACAACGCTGTCCGAAGGCCAGCTGCGCAGGAGGAAACTACCGCCCCGCTGCCGGTGCTGGCTCATTAAGGATTGACGGCGATTTGTCGTCATCGGGTTCGAGATCGCGGCTTTCAGCGATTTGCCGGCCTATATAGTCGGCGACTGCGGTCGGGGTGGGGTGATCAAAGATCAGGGTCGGTGACAACGTCAGCCCCGTGGCGGTCTTGAAGTGGTTGCGCAGCTCGACACCAGTCAGCGAGTCAAACCCCAGCTGTTTGAACGTGGCGTCGGGGTCGAGTTCTTCAGGGGCGTGATGGCCCAACACCGCCGCCGCATGCGAACACACCATCTCTAGCAGCAGGCTACGTTGATCGTCGGGGGCCAGCGCATGTAGACGTTGGGCCAGCGCCGACCTCGATTGGGTGGCATCAACGACGTCTTCTACCAAGCGTCGCCGTGGATGGCGCGCCAGGCCGCTAAACAGCGCCGGCAACTCACCGCTGAGGGCCCGGGCGTCGAGTGCGGCGCGGTCCAGGCGGGCGGCGACGACGACGGGGTGATCGACCGCCAGCGCGGCATCAAACAACTCCAGCGCCTGCCCAGCGTTCATCGCCGCCACGCCGTCACGGTTGAGCCGCGCCAGATCGCGGCCGCTCAAATGAGCGGTCATGGCGCTGGAGCGCGCCCACAATCCCCACGCCAGCGACACCCCCGGCAATTCCGCGGCCTGCCGATGAGCGGCCAATCCATCCAGAAACGCGTTGGCCGCAGCGTAATTGCCCTGCCCCGCCGCACCCACCGTGCCGGCGATTGAGGAACACAGCACAAACATCGACAACCCCAGATCGCGGGTCAACTCGTGCAGGTTCCACGCTGCGTCCACCTTGGCACGCAACACCGTATCGACCCGATCCGGTGTCAACGAGGTGATCACCGCATCATCGAGCACCCCGGCAGCATGAATCACCCCGCGCAACGGCGGACACCGCCGAGCCAGCTGGGCCAACAATTCCGCTACCGCGCGTCGATCGGCCACATCGCAGGCCAACACCTGTACCTGGGCGCCGGCCCGCGCCAAATCGAGGGTCAGCTCGGCGGTCGACTCGGAGCGACCGCCCCGCCGACTGGCCAACACGACATGGCGCACTCCGTATGCGTTAACCAGATGGCGGGCCAGCTCACCACCGGCCATCCCGGTGCCACCGGTTATCAATACCGTGCCCTCGGCAAGGTCATCAGCCAGCGTCGATGGCATCGTCAGGACTACTTTGCCGATGTGGCGGGCCTGGCTGATGAACCGGTAGGCCTGCGCGGCGCAGCGCACATCCCGGGTGGTCACCGGCAGTCGCTGCAGCGCCCCGGTGTCGAACAGCCCCTTCAACTCGTTCAGCATCGCCTGCATGCGCTCGGGGCCAGCCTCGGCCAAGTCAAACGCCCGGTAGTGCACAGCGGGATATTGGGTGGCGATCATCTGCGGGTCGCGGATATCGGTCTTGCCCATCTCGATAAAACGCCCGCCGCGGATCAGTAACCGCAGCGAGGCATCCACGAACTCACCGGCCAGCGAGTTGAGCACCACATCAACCCCGCGGCCCTCGGTGGCCGACAGGAACTTCTCTTCAAACCCCAGCGTGCGGGAATCGCCGATGTGGTCCTCGTCAAAACCCATGGCGCGCAACGTGTCCCATTTGCCACGGCTGGCGGTGACGAAAACTTCCGCCCCCCGCTGCCGAGCCAGCTGGACCGCAGCCATACCCACCCCACCGGTAGCGGCATGTACCAGCACCGCTTCCCCGGCACGGATCGCGGCCAAATCCGCCAACCCGTACAAGGCCGTCAGAAACGCCACCGGCACACCGGCGGCCTGGGTAAACGACCACCCCCGCGGCACCTTGACCAGCATGTGCTGGTCCACCACCGCCAACGGACCCGTCCCATCGATCAAGCCCATTACCGCGTCACCAACGGCCACGCCAGCGACCTCGGGACCGGCCTCGACCACCACCCCGGCGCATTCCGCACCCAGCACCGGGGCCTTGCCGGGATACATACCCAACGCCGCCATCACATCCCGGAAATTGACCCCGGCTGCCGCCACCGCCAGCCGCACCTGCCCTGCCTGCAGAGGCGCTTGTGCCTGCGGGTAGGGCTGGATCACCAGATCGTCGAGCGTCCCGCCGGCGCCAGCCGACAACCGCCACGCCGGCTCGTCTGCCGGCAACGCCAGCAGTGGCGGGGCCGGGTTCAGCCGGGCGGCGTGCACGCCACCGGCGCGCACCAGCAGTTGGGGTTCCCCGGCGGCGGCGAGCACCGCGGCATCGATCGGTGCGTCAGTGTCGACCAACACGATCCGGCCCGGGTGTTCGGCCTGCGCTGAACGCACCAAACCCCACACCGCCGCGGCGGCCAGATCGCTGACATCCTCACCGGGCAACCCCACCGCACCACGGGTCAACACCACCAATGTGCCCGTTTGATCGCCAGCCAGCCAGCGCTGCAGCACTTGCAGGGCGGCGTGGGTGGCGGCATATACCGAGCCCACCACATCGCCACCGGCAGACTCGCACTGCCACACCACCACACGCGCAGCACCAGCCCCCGCACCGCCATCGCCATCGCCAGCCCAAAAGTCCTCCCAGGACACCACCGGGAGCCGCTCTGACCCGTCAATTACGTTGGGCTTCAGCGGTATTGGGGACCACACCACTTCCAGCGGCTCGCGATCGGGGCGGGCGGCAGCCGTGGTCACCGCGGCGTTTAACTGCTCGGCGGTCATCGGGCGGGTCACCAGCGTGCGCACCGTCAACACCGGCAACCCCGCAGCATCGGCCACGTCTACCGACATCGCATCCGCACCCAGCGCGGTGAAGCGGGCCCGCACCCGACCGGCGCCGCCCGCGTGTAGCGACACCCCCCGCCAGCAAAACGGCAACATCGTTTCCGTGGTGTCGGCGGCAAGCCCCGAGGCGTGCAAGACCGCATCCAACAGCGCGGGATGAATTCCCATCCCGTCGACCTGAACACCGGTCTCGGCGGGGGTGGCGGCCTCTGCGAAGAGCTCCGGCCCGCGCCGCCATACCGCCACCAGGCCCTGAAACGCCGGGCCGTAGTCGTAGCCGCGCGCAGAGAGCCGCGCATAGCCATCCGAAATGTCCACGCTTTCCGCACCCACCGGCGGCCACACCGACAAATCCACCGAGGCCTCGGCGTCGGCCACCCCGAGCATGCCCTCGGCGTGCAGCAGCCACTCCGCTTCGGACTGATCGCGCCGGGAATACACCGACACAGCGCGGCTACCGGACTCACCAGCGGCTCCTACCACCACCTGCACTTGCACCCCGGCGCCCTGCTGCACCACCAGCGGCGTGGCCAGCACCAGCTCGTCGATGACCGCGCACCCGACCTCATCAGCGGCGCGGATCACCAACTCCACAAAACCGGTCCCGGGAAACAGCACCACTCCGCCCACCGAGTGATCGGCCAACCACGGCTGAGCCGCCAGCGACAACCGGCCGGTCAACACCATCCCACCAGAATCGGGTCGCTCAACCACCGCACCCAACAGCGCGTGACCGGTCCCCCCCACACCCAAGCCGGTCGCGTCAACGGGTCCGGTCGGGGCGCCCTGCGACCAAAACCGCCTCCCCTGGAACGCATAGGTGGGCAACTCCACCCGCCGTCCGCCCGAGCCGGCAAACACCGCCGGCCAATCCACCCGCACGCCGGTGGTAAACAAGTGACCGGCCGCGCCCATCAGTGCGGCCACCTCGGGGCGGTCTTTGGCCAACACCGAGACCACCACGGCCTCGGTGGGCGACAGCGACTGCTCGATGGCGGCCGTCAAACCACTACCGGGACCGGCCTCCATAAAGTGGGTGGCACCGTAGGTTTGCAAATGGCGCGCACTGTCGGCGAACCGCACCGGCCGGCGGATATGGTTCACCCAGTACTGCGCCGACCCGAAATCAGAGCCCGACCCGGCCAGCTCGGCGGTCACGTTCGACACGATCCCAATCTGCGGCTCCCGCACCTCAACCCGGGCGGCGACCCGCGCGAACTCCTCGAGCATCGGCTCCATCAACGGCGAGTGGAACGCATGGGAGACGGCCAACGGGCGGACTCGCCGGCCCTGCTGAGCGAAACGCTGTGCAATCACGCTCACTGCGGATTGTGGACCGGAGATCACCACCGATTCGGGGGCGTTGATCGCCGCGATCGCCACTCCCTCACGCAGCAAGGGCATCACTTCGTGTTCACTGGCGCCCACCGAGACCATGGCTCCACCCGCCAGCAGGCCCTGCATTAACCGGCCCCGTGCAGCGACCAACATCGCCGCGTCCGCCAGCGTCAACACTCCCGCCACATACGCCGCCGAGTACTCCCCAACCGAATGACCCATCACAAAATCCGGGCCCAAACCCCAGGACCGCAACAACGTGAATAACGCCGTCTC
>NZ_JBAPPI010000642.1:0-2902 GCF_049280035.1 Mycobacterium sp.
ACTCGTCGCAGAAGTAGGCTCAGTGTGCTGAATACGTTGGCTGCGAACGGCTGAGGTCGCTCCGCGAATCGCGGCCACCGGTCGGCGCCGCAATCAATGTCAGCAGGGTGGCTTCGGGCCTGCAGCAGAACCGCACCGGCGCAAATGGCGAAGTGCCGATCCCGGCGGAGACATGCAGGCGCATGGCGGCGCCCCAACGCGACGGGCCCTTGGCGCGGGAGCGGTCCAGACCCGAGTTGGTCACTAAGGCTCCGTAGAAGGGCAAGCACAGCTGCCCGCCATGGGTGTGGCCGGCCATCACCAGTTGGTAGCCGTCGGCGGCGAAGCGGTCCAGCACCCGGGGTTCCGGCGAATGGGTCAGCCCCAGCCGCAGATTGGCTGCCGGGCTGGCCGGGCCGGCAATTGCCTCGTAGCGATCCCGCGCGATGTGCGGGTCGTCCACACCCGTGGCCGCGATGTGCAGTCCCGACACCTCGAATTCGCGACGGTTGTGGGTGAGATCCAGCCAGCCGCGCTCGGTGAATGCGGCCCGCAGGTCCTGCCAGGGCAGCGGCTGACCGTGCACACGGTGACCCGGCTTCGTCAGGTAGTTCAGCGGGTTCTTCGGGCGCGGTCCGAAATAGTCGTTGCTGCCGAAGACGAAAATGCCTGGCAGCGAAAGCAGATCGCTGAGGCTCTGGATGACCGAAGGTACCGCCTTGGGGTGCGCCAGGTTGTCGCCGGTGTTGACGACCAGGTCGGGCTCCAAGCTGACGAGTTCGCGTAGCCACGCCTGCTTGCGGCGCTGACCGGGACGCATGTGGATGTCGCTGATGTGCAGCACCCGCAGCGGCGACGAGCCCGGCGTCAGCACGGGCATGGTCAGCTCTCGCAGCACGAACGCATTGCGTTCGATGATCGAGGCGTAGCCGATACCAGCGACGGCCGATCCGACCGCAATGGCGCCGGTGCTTTTCAGAGCGGAGTTGGCGGAAGGCATGCAGGCCAGCCTACTGCCGTACGTCGGATGGCATCAGGCCACACGCCATGAGACCTGCCTATGGCGGTGGCTGAGCCGGCGGTGGCGGCGCCAGGATTGGGATCGTGATCGGCGGCAGCCCCGGGATCTCGATGACTTGCGAGCCCACCGGCACCGGACCTAGGCCCTCGGGCGGCGGGGGCGGCGGCGGGATGCCGTTACTGGTTTGAATGGTGACCACCGCGCCCGGGATCGTCTGGCCGTTGGGTGCGGTTCCGACCACCTCGCCGTACTTCGCACTGCTGTTGATCGACGCAGTTTGTTCGGCGACCTGGAAACCGGCATCCTTCAAGCGGTCACGCGCCTCGTTGACGTCGAGACCCGCGACGCTCGGCACCCGAGAACCGGGGCCGCCTTCGACATACTGTGGGTCAGTCGGCGGCAGGTGCACGTCGCCGTAGATCGTGGCGATGGGCTTCATCGCGGTAAACCAGGTGCGGGCCGGCTCGTTACCGCCGTAGAGGTTGCCGTCGCCGCAGCGTCGCAGCGGCGAGGAGCACAGATCGGACGGCGAAGTCGAGTCGTCGTAGACGTAGTTGGCCGCGGCGTAGTGGTTGGTGAAGCCGACGAAGCCTGATGACCGGTGCGCCTCGGTGGTGCCGGTCTTGCCGGACACCGGCAGGTTCCACCCCGCCGCACCGGCGGACCCCGACGCAGTGCCGCCGCCCAGCGCGTCCTTGCTCATCGCATTGGCCAGAGTGTTGGCCAATCCTTCCGGCACTGCCTGGTCGCAGGCCTCGGTGGTGACCGCGACTTGATTGCCGTTACGGTCAATCAGCTTGTCGATGGGATTCGGTGGACACCACGTGCCGCCGGAGGCCAATGTCGCCGCGACGTTTGACAATTCCAGCGCGTTCAGCTCGAACGGGCCGAGCGTGAACGATCCAATGTTCTGCCGCTTGATGAAGTCGGCCAGGCTCTCGTTGCTATCGGGGTCGTAGTCGCGGGCGCTGCCGGGATCTCCGTAGGACCGCAGTCCGAGCTTGATCGCCATATCGACCGCGCGTGGCACTCCTACCAGCTGGATCAGCCGGGCGAACGCGGTGTTGGGCGAGGTGGCCAGCGCGTCGGTCACATTCATCGACCCGCGATAGTTGCCGGCGTTGATCACGCACCACGTGTCCTTGGGGCAACCCTTGGCGCCGCCGGTACCCATGCCCTTGGTCTGGAATCTGCCCGGCACTTCGAGTTGGGCGTTGATACCCATGCCCATCTGCATTGCCGCGGCGGTGGTGAAGATTTTGAAGATGGATCCGGCGCCGTCGCCAACCAGAGAGAACGGCTGCGCACGCATGGTCTCGCCGGCCTCGCTGTTCAACCCGTACGTGCGGTTGCTGGCCATTGCCACCACTTTGTGCGAGTTTTTGCCCGGCTTGATCACGCTCATCACACTGGCAATGCCCTCGAGGGTGGGGCTGGCGTAGGTGTCGATCGCGTGCTTGACCGGCTCCTGCACGTCGGGGTCCAAACTGGTGCGGATCAAGTAGCCGCCGAGGGCCAGCTGCTCCTTGTTGATGCCGGCACGGGCCAGATAGGCCTGCACGTAGTCGCAGAAGAACGCCCGATCACCCGCTGCGATGCAGCCACGCGGTAGCTCTTTGGGCTGCGGCAAGATTCCCAATGGCTCAGCCTTTGCGGCGCGCAGCGCATCGGCCTCATTGGGCAGGTTTTCAATCATGGTGTCCAGGACGAGGTTTCGGCGGGCCAGCGCGCCGTCGGGGTTGGTGTAGGGATTCAGCGCGCTGGTCGACTGGACCAGGCCGGCCAGCAGGGCCGCCTGCTGCCAGTTCAGGTCGGACGCGTTGATACCGAAGTACGTTTGCGCCGCATCCTGCACGCCAAAGGCGTTGTTACCGAACGACACCAGGTTCAGGTAGCGGGTCA
>NZ_JBAPPI010000643.1:0-3169 GCF_049280035.1 Mycobacterium sp.
GCCGGTCGGCGACCTGGCGCGCCCGCTGCCAACTCATCCGGGCCGCACGGATGTCACGGTTGGTCGACCAAGTGGCGGCGCGCATATGCCAGGCGAATGCCTCATGCAGATCACCGGCGGCCTCCAAGTGCTCAGCGATCAGCGCGGCGTTTTCCTCCAGCGCTCCCGCACTATGATGCTGAATGGCCGCGGCCAGGCTCCGATGCAACTCGGAGCGCTCCGAGGTCAATTGCGACTGATAAGCAACCGAATGAATCATCGGATGCCGAAACGCGTACTCAGCGCGCGGAGTGAACATCACTTGATCGATGAGCTCGGTGTCAATCAGCTTCGCTATAGGTGTGGTGTCGGTCAGGCTCGCCAACAGGTCGGCGCCGAACCGCATCCCGATCACCGCCGCAGCGTTCAGCGTGCGTTTCGCCGGCACACCGAGCCGATCGATACGAGCAGCAATCGCGGCCTGCAGAGTCGCCGGCACCTCTACCTCGGCGGTCCCACCAGGACACACATAGGCGCCAGGGTCACCACGCAGCACATGGCGATCAGCCAAATCCCGCACGATCTCCTCGGCGAAAAACGGATTACCCGCGGCCCGCTCGGCGATCTGGGCGGTCAGTCGGGCAACCGAGGGATCCGCACCCAACAACCCGGTGATCAGTGTCAACGTCTGCGCATCGTCTAATGGCGACAGCGCAATCGTTTGGCCACCGGCAATCCTGCTCAGCGGCCCCCGGTATTCAGGCCGGCAGGTGATCACCACCAACGAACGGGTCTGGGCAACCACTGGCAGGAAATCGGCGAGCAAGGCCTCGCTGACCTGATCGATCCAATGCGCGTCCTCGATCACGAACACCCGCGGTGTCGTGCGCGCCAGCGCGGCCGCATTGATCAGCGCTGTCAACCGCCGACGACGCGCGTCGGGGGCGATATCCGGAAGAGCATCCACAGGGTCGCGGATCCCGAGCATGTCGTCGAAAAGCACCAGATCTGCCGGATCCGCGCCGGGGATCTGGGCCCGCACCTGTGCGCGGGCCGCTTCCCCACTGAGCTCCTCGATCCCGAATGCGGCCCGCAGTAGCGGCGCCACCGCAAAAGACGCGATGTCGCTGGCATGGGACTGACAAAACGTCGAAAACACCTCCGCCCCACGGCTTGCCGCCATGGCCACGATCTCGGCAACTATGCGGCTCTTGCCGATACCCGGCGGGCCGACCAGCGTGGCCACACACCCGCGCCCGGTAATCGATCGGTCCAACATCCCGACTAGGGCGGCCATTTCCCACTGACGGCCCACCAACGTGGATTCCCGGCGGCCCAGGCGCCGGTGCTGTGCGGCCAGCCCCATCAGCCGGCGCGCGGGCGTCGGGTCGCCAACGCCCTTGATGCGCACCATCTCTCGTTGCCCCAGCACCGCGGAATCCTCGACCAGCCGTGCGGTGGACTCGCTGAGCATCACTCCTCCCGGCGGCGCTACCGACTCCATCCGCTGCGCCATCCCAACCTGCTCACTCACGGCGGTGTAACCCCAAAGGCCCGAACCGGTCTCACCCGTAATGACTTGCCCCGAATTGAGCCCAATCCGCAACTGCAGCTCAACAGCGTCGCGGGCTTCGACGGCCGCGGCAAGCCGCTTCGCCTGCTGTCGAATATCCAGCGCCGCCAAACACGCTCTGAATGCGTGATCCTCCAAGGCGACCGGCGCTCCAAACAGCGCGCTGATCCCGTCACCGGTGAACTTGTCGACCGTGCCGCCGTATCGCTGCACTACCGTGGCCGAGCTGTTAACCAGTCGCGTCATGATCTCGCGCAACCGCTCCGCACCGACGGCGGCGGCGATGTCCGTCGAACCCACCACGTCCGCGAACAGCACCGTCACCTGCTTGTACTCCGCCGATTCGGCGGCCGACACCATCGGCGAACCGCAATTGTCACAAAACCGGGCGCCCTCCCGCACCTGGTTGCCACAAGCCCGACACGACGTCACCACCGTCATCGGCCCCCCCACGCATCGGCTGCTTCCGTCCGGGTGCATCGCATCACGAATGAGTAGTCGGTGAGCGGGTTTTCGATTAGCTGATCACTCGCTGCGCAGCGAGCACCGCCGCACCGCCGCGTAACACCCCCAATAGCACTCACGTCGAACATCATGGCACTGCGGGCGCCCCAGATACTGTGAAAACGCCGGGCGCCGGCGGCCGAGGCCCCGGCTACACCACCCGCATACGTGTGAGGTTACGCAGCGCCTGAGGCCGCAGCCGCGCCGCCCGGAACCAAGCCTCGGTTGCTATTGGTGCACCACCGGCCGCTGAAACCACCTGAGCCTCTGCCGCCAGGAGTTCGCAGAGGTCAGCGCGAAACCCGCGCCACACATGCAAGCGAAGAACCAGACCAGCCCGGCACCAACCGGACCTTGGAACGGATGAATCACCGCAGTGACCATCCGCACCACACACGCAGAGATGCCGCTGGCCGAGGCGACCAGATAGAGGTTGGCAATGTTCCTCGACCGTGGGTCCTTGCGGAGCACCAGCAGCGCGCGCGAGCCGAACACCAGCAGGTAAGTCAGGGTTCCAGTGAGCAATACCCAGTACACGCTCAGCCAGAAGTCGGTGCGTAGCGCAAAGAAATCGCGCGCATAAGTCCTGCTGCCATAGCTCAACGAGAACGTTGCCAGTAACAGCGGAATGCACAACGTCGCCGGCCGCTCTACCCATTGCTTGAACGACGCCTGCAGCCGGTCGTCCTCTTCAAGGCGACCGACCGCGTTGTAGACGATCGCCGAGGCCGCGACGATGTAACAGTCGTGCCCGACGTAGTTCTGCAAGTTCCACTCACCGGTGATTTTGTGCAGCGCAACTCCGAGCGTCTCGGAGGACAGCGGAGACATCAGCGCGACCGCGCAGCCCTGCAGAGCGATGTTGAGCGTGGCGGCCACCTCCCACCGGCAATGCCAGGTGACTCGCCGTATCCAGAGGCTCCACGAGATGGATGCGAGGGTGATGATGATGAGAGCGGTGAGAGCCACAGCGATCCGTCAGCCAGGTCGGATTACAGCGGGGGCGCGTCTTGCCGCGGTCGCCACTCCGCAAGTTTTGTCGGCTGCGCGGTCTTCAGAGCAACGGTGCCCGAGGCCTGCGACATAGGGATGCCGCCACGAATCTCCTCAGCC
>NZ_JBAPPI010000644.1:0-3704 GCF_049280035.1 Mycobacterium sp.
TACCAGACCTACAAGGCCAACGACGGGGCCTACGTGCGAGACCATTTCTTCGGACGCGACCCGCGCACCAAGGCGCTCGTCGAGAACATGACCGATTCCGAGATTTGGAACCTCAAGCGCGGTGGCCACGATTACCGCAAGGTCTACGCCGCCTATCGCGGCGCCGTCGACCACAAAGGACAGCCGACCCTGATCCTGGCCAAGACCATCAAGGGCTACTCGCTGGGCGCCCACTTCCAGGGCCGCAACGCGACACACCAGATGAAAAAGCTTGCGCTGCAAGATCTTAAGGACTTCCGCGACGCCATCCGGATTCCCATCAGCGACGCCCAGCTCGAGGAGGATCCTTACCTGCCCCCGTATTACCACCCCGGGCCGGAGGCTCCGGAAATCCGCTATCTGCTCGACCGCCGCCGCGCGCTGGGTGGCTTTGTGCCCGAGCGGCGCACCAAGGCCACGGCGCTGACCCTTCCGGGCCGGGATGCCTACAAGGCGCTGAAACAGGGTTCGGGCCACCAAGAGGTGGCCACCACCATGGCAACCGTGCGCACCTTCAAGGAGATATTGCGCGACAAAGAAATCGGGCCCCGCATCGTGCCGATCATCCCCGACGAGGCGCGCACGTTCGGCATGGACTCGTGGTTCCCCTCGTTGAAGATCTACAACCGCAACGGCCAGCTCTACACCGCCGTCGACGCCGAGCTGATGCTGGCCTACAAGGAAAGTGAAATCGGCCAGATCCTGCATGAGGGCATCAACGAGGCCGGATCCGTCGCGTCATTCACCGCCGCCGGCACGTCGTACTCGACGCACAACGAACCGATGATCCCGATCTACATCTTCTATTCGATGTTCGGGTTCCAACGCACCGGCGATGGCCTGTGGGCCGCGGCTGACCAGATGGCCCGCGGCTTCCTGCTCGGGGCCACCGCGGGGCGCACCACGCTGACCGGCGAAGGCCTGCAGCACGCCGACGGCCATTCGCCGCTGCTGGCGGCCACCAATCCGGCGGTGGTCGCATACGACCCCGCCTTCGCTTTCGAGATCGCCTACATCATCGAAAGCGGGCTGGCCCGCATGTTCGGCGAAAACCCGGAGAACGTCTTCTTCTACATCACCATCTACAACGAGCCATATGTGCAGCCGCCCGAACCGGAAAACTTCGACCCAGAAGGCCTGCTGCGGGGTATCTACCGGTATCAGGCGGCCAAGGAAAGCCGCGCCAACACGGCTCACATCCTGGCTTCCGGCGTGGCAATGCCCTCGGCGCTACAAGCCGCCGAGATGCTGGCCGCCGAATGGGATGTCGCTGCAGATGTGTGGTCGGTGACCAGCTGGAGCGAGCTGAACCGCGACGGCATTGCCATCGAGAAGGAGAAGCTGCGTCACTCGGACCGCCCGGCGGGTCAGGCGTACGTCACTCAAGTTTTGTCCCAGGCGCGCTCGGACCGCTCGGGCCCGATCGTCGCGGTCTCGGACTGGATGCGCGCCGTCCCCGAACAGATCCGGCCCTGGGTCCCGGGTACCTACGTCACGCTGGGCACCGACGGGTTCGGCTTCTCCGACACCCGGCCGGCCGCGCGCCGCTACTTCAATACCGACGCGGAATCTCAGGTCGTCGCGGTGCTGGAGGCGCTGGCGCGCGACGGCCAAATCGACCCATCGGTACCGGTCGCGGCTGCCCGGCAATATCGGATCGACGATGTGCAGGCAGCGCCGGCGCAAACCTCCGATCCCGGTCCGGGCGCCTAGCGGCCCGCCCTCGCCGCGCGTCTTTGGCAGAACCATCCAGAAAACTGGCGTAGCTTTTAGGGGTGACCGACAAGCAAGTTGCGACGCCCCGGTCAACGCTTGAGTTGCTGGACGGCGTTCCGGAGTCGCTGCTGCGGCGGTTGAAGCAGTACTCCGGTCGGTTTTCCACCCAGGCTGTGTCGGAATTGCAGGAAAGGTTGCCGTTCTTCGCCGGGCTGGAAGCCTCCCAACGGGCCAGCCTGGCGCTGGTGGTGCAGACCGCCGTCGCGAACTTCGTGGAGTGGATGACCGACCCGCATAGCAACGTCAACTACACCGCCCGGGCGTTCGAACTGATGCCGCAGGACCTGACCCGGCGGATGCCGTTGCGGCACTCGGTGGACATGCTGCGGGTCACCATGGAGTACTTCGAAGAGGTCGCTCCGCTGCTGACCCGATCTGAGGAACAGTTGACCGCGCTGACGGTCGGGATTCTCAAGTACAGCCGCGACCTCGCCTTCAGTGCCGCCACCGCCTACGCCGATGCGGCCGAGGCGCGCGGCAGCTGGGACAGCCGAATGGAGGCCAGCGTGGTGGACGCGGTAGTGCGTGGCGACACCGGCCCCGAGCTGTTGTCCCGCGCGGCCGCACTGAACTGGGACACCACCGCTCCGGCGACGGTGGTGGTGGGAACTCCGGCGCCGGGCGAGGAAAGCCACGCCAGCCAAGAGGTCCGGGATATCGCGGCCCGCCATGGCCGCGCCGCACTCACCGACGTGCACGGCACTTGGCTGGTGGCGATCGTGTCCGGCCAGCTCACACCTACCGAGAAGGTCTTCGGCCATCTGCTGGACGCCTTCTCCGACGGTCCGGTGGTGATCGGCCCGACAGCACCGATGCTGACCGCGGCCTACCACAGCGCCAGTGAGGCCATCTCCGGGATGAACGCCGTGACCGGCTGGCGAGGAGCACCACGGCCCGTGCTGGCCCGCGAGCTGCTGCCCGAGCGGGCTCTGATGGGCGATGCATCGGCCATCGCGGCGTTGCACACCGACGTGATGCGGCCGCTGGCCGACGCCGGCCCGACCCTCACCGAAACCCTCGACGCCTACCTCGACTGCGGCGGCGCGATCGAAGCCTGCGCCCGCAAGTTGTTCGTTCATCCAAACACCGTGCGTTACCGACTGCGGCGTATCGCGGACTTCACGGGCCGCGATCCCACCCAGCCACGCGACGCCTATGTCCTTCGGGTGGCCGCCACCGTGGGCCACCTTGCGTACCAGGCGCAGCAGTCCAGCCTCGCCAGCGACATCGTGACGCCCGTCACGCCGGTGGTGGAAAAGGACCTCATCGCGCCATCGAGGACCGTTGCAAGCGGCTGACAGATCGCGGCACGATATCGAATACGTCGCATCGCGTGCCTTTTTGTAGAGTTTCCACAAAAACATAAGACAAGGTTCATAATCTGTTACACGGCGCAAACCCGTCTTCACAGTGTTCTCTTAAACATGTGATTGCGTTGCTTGCCCCCGGACAGGGATCGCAGACCCCCGGCATGCTGTCGCCGTGGCTGGAACTACCCGGCGCCGCGGACCAGATGGCGTCGTGGTCGACGGTCAGCGGTCTGGACCTTGCTCGCCTGGGCACCACCGCGTCGGCTGAGGAGATCACCGACACTGCCGTCACCCAGCCGCTGGTCGTCGCGGCCACGCTGCTGGCCCACCAGGAGCTGACCAGGCGCGGTGTGCTCGCCGACGCCGGTGATGTCATCGTGGCCGGACACTCGGTCGGTGAAATCGCCGCGTACGCGATCGCCGGTGTGATCTCGGCCGACGACGCGGTTGCTCTGGCCGCCACCCGCGGTGCGGAGATGGCCAAGGCCTGCGCCAACGAGCCGACTGGTATGTCCGCCGTTCTCGGTGGTGACGAGACCGAGGTGCTGGCCCGCCTGGAGCAACTCGACCTGGTTCCCG
>NZ_JBAPPI010000645.1:0-4114 GCF_049280035.1 Mycobacterium sp.
GCGATCGGGCCGGCATCGTCGCCCTCGGCGGTCGCCGGCCCCGCTGGCTGGGCGCCGACATCGGGCAGCGTCAGTTCTATCGGGTGCTCGACACCGTGCTTGCCGCCGGTGACGAATTCGAAACCACCACTGGGACTTTGGCGCCGCGCGCAGCCATTCCGCCGGGTGCGATCGTGGTCGCGTTCTCCACGCTGCTCGACACCGAGTTCGCGCTGTCACTGATCGACCTGCGTAGACGCGGTCACGTCGTGGTGGCAGTCGATGTTCTGCAGGGCTCGCCGTTCGCTGCTCACCAGGACCCCCTGGTGGACAGGATGTGGACGTTGCAGCGGTCCGCGATGTATCGCGACATGGGCACCGTCGGTGTCGACGTGGTCGCCTGGCAGGCCGATCGCACCCTGGACCAATCGATGCGCCTGGTGCCCGATCGCCGTCGGCCGGTAACGGGACGCCGATGATGAGGCTTGGCGGGCAGCTGACGGCGCGCATTTTGGCCGCCCCCTTGTCAGCGGCCTTCGGCTTCTTGATGGTGGCCGCCGTAGGGATCGGGTCGCACGGTCCGACCCTGGTCGCTGCGACTGCGGCGGTGGTCGCGGTGCTGGCCGGAACCCTGTTTCGCCCGGTCGCCACGTTGGCGGTGCTGCTCACCGTGGCGGTGATTGCCCTGTCGAATCCGGCGGCCACGCTGGCCGCGGTGTCCGGGTTGGCCGCGGCCGTCTACTTGGTGCTGCGGCATGCGGCCGGTGGCGGCACCGGGCTCGACAGCGTCAGCGGGGCCAGCGTGGTCGGAGCCGTGGGATTCGCATTTGCGGGCGTGGTTGCGACGGCGTTTCCGCTGCAGCTGCCGTGGTTGCCGTTGCTGGCTCCGCTGGCCGTATTCGCGGTGTACTTGGTGGCGACCCGGCCGTTCCTGCGGAACTGAGGCACCAACCACCCTGCTCCGGGGCGCGGGCTATCGCGAACTTTACTCCGACGCGGTTGGGAGCAAAAGTGTTTTTTTCCAACGATTTACACAACACGTCGTTTACAAAACCCGTCTTGACCACCGTGGGGATGGCGGTAAGAATATCGGGATGCCTCCAGAAGAGCGGGCGTTTATTGGTGACGTCGAGCGTCGCCTGGCCAAGAAATACGCAGCTCTTCCCGAAGATCACATCGCCGCTGTCGTGCGGCATGCTTATGCACGATTCCAGAGCAGCCGGGTGCGCGATTTTATTCCGTTGCTAGTGGAGCGGCGTGCCGACGAGGACCTCGAGGAACTAAGCGTCTTGCGACCGGATCTAGCCGCGGTTGCCTTCGGCGATCTCGTCGTGGCGGGCGCCAAGACCTAGCGGTGTTCGAGTCGGTTTAAATTCGTTGGGACCGGCCATGATTGGCACTAGCCCCGCAACCATTTGGGCCGGCACCCTCACAAGCGCGGCTTTCCCTTCGGTGATTTTGGCCTGATTTTCCAGCTATTTCTGTACGGTAGGCCCGCATGACGGCTATCAGCCGTGGGCGGGTAGCCATGCGGGGCGGCCTCCGCGAACCTCGTTGGCGAAGGGAACATCGGTGAGCAAGCTTGGTGAGCGGGCCGTCGTCTGTGGCGCGGGGATGGGTGGGTTGCTCGCCGCTCGAGTGCTCGCCGACTTTTACGAGACGGTGACGGTGGTCGAACGAGACAAGCTGCAGGACGCTGCGGACCACCGGCGCGGAGTTCCGCAGGGACGGCACTTTCACGCGCTGTGGAGCCGCGGCGCCCAAGAGCTGGAACGGTTATTTCCGGGCATACACAGCGAACTCGTCGCCGCCGGCGCGGCGGTGTGCGACGAAGGCGACCTCTCGCGGGTGTCCATACGGGTTTCCGGTCACGAACTGAACAGATCCGGCAAATTCAATGACCCGGCATCGGTGGCCATTCACCTGCTTAGTCGTCCATTGTTGGAATCCCAGGTCAGGCGGCAGGTCAGCGCTATCGAGAATGTCGAGATTCTTGACGGCCACGACTTCGTCGAACCGATCACGCCGAGTCCACACCAAGTCACGGGTGCCCGCATCGTCGACCGCGACAGCGGCGCCAAGCAGGTGCTGGACGCCGATCTAGTTGTCGACGCGATGGGTCGCAGCGCACGCACCCCCGCCTTGCTCGACACCCTGGGCTACGGCCGACCTGCCGCCGAGCGCTCGACAGCCAGCGCGAACTACGCCAGCCTGTTGATGCGCATCCCGGAGGGGATCCTGCGCGAGAAAATGACCTTTGTCGTCCCGGAACCGAAACGACCTACAGGTGGCGCGTTTTCGGTATACGAGCACGACACATGGATATTCACCGTCGCCCGCTTGGCGCAAAACGAACCACCCGATGACGTGGCCAGCATGATTCGGATGGCCACCCAATTCGCGCCGCCTCCGTTGCTAAGGGCGCTGAAGCGCGCAGAACCGCTCGGTGAGATTTCGGTTTTTCGTTATCCGGGCGGCACCTGGCGACGCTATGACCAGATGCCGCGGTTTCCCGCGGGGTTGCTGGTGTTCGGTGACGCGATTTGCAGCACCAATCCGATTTACGGTCAGGGCATGACGGTGGCCGCGCTTGAGGCGACTGCCCTGCAGGAGTGTCTGGCTGAAGCAAATGGCGACTTGAGCGCTTTGAGCCAGCGGTTCTTCGCCGCTGCTGCCGGGGTGGTCGGCCCGTTGTGGGCATCCAACCAGTTCAACGATCTCTACTTGGCCAATGCCGACCCTGCGCATTCGGCGTCCAAGCAGATACTGGACTTCCGCGAGGCGGTGTTGAGTGCCGCCGAGAACAGCTCGGCGGTCACCGAGAAGCTCTATCGCTCGATGAACCTCGTCGACCCGCCGACCGACTACAGCCCGCTTCTTCGTTAGGGCTGAGGCCGGATCTGGCGGCGATTGCGCTCGCTGATTTCGGTGTAGCGGTCGCCCAGTCCATCGCGGTCTAGCTCTTGGGCGCCGGCGATGTCCTGCTCGGCGGCCAGCGCCGGATCGGTGACCGCCGCCGATCCGGTGACGTAGATTTCCTTGAGGCCGGCCATGATTGGCGCCGGTACCTCGGCGATCTGACCGGCCAGCTCAACCGCCCGCGCCAGCAGCCGATCGTGTGGGACCACTTCGGTGACTAGCCCGATCCGCTCGGCGCGCGCGGCATCGACGACTTCCCCGGTCATTGAAAGCCGCCGCGCCATGGCCCTGCCAACCAGCTGTGGCAGCCGGGCCGTCATACCGCCGCCGGGCAGGATGCCGACCCTGGCGTGGGTATCGGCTAAGACCGCGCGTTGCGAGGCGATAAGGAAGTCGCAGCCCAGCGCCATCTCCAGTCCGCCGGTGAACACCGGGCCGTTGATCGCGCCGATGATCGGCTTGTGCATCTGGGCTGTCTTGCGAATGCAGCTCTGCGTCTGAAATTGCTCGAAGTAGGCTGTCCCAAGCCGCTGGGCCTCTTTGAGGTCGACACCGGCGCAGAAAGCGGGGTCGACGCCGGTGAGCACCACCGCCCGCACCGACGGATCCCCATCGGCGTCGCCCAACGCCGCATAGAGCGCCTCGATCAGTTCGGTATTCAACGCGTTTCGCGCTTCGGGGCGGTTCATGGCCAGCACCCGCACCAGGCCATGGTCGCCTGCTTCGACGTATGTCATTCCTCGACGCTATCGCGCGGGAGAAAATGGGTGCGCGGGCCTGCCGTGCTTGAGCACCTAAATGAACTGTGCGGCCTGGTTGGCGAGATCGAGCAGCGGCTGCGGGAAGACGCCCAGGCCGATGGTGACCACTGCGCACACCGCGATCGCGGCTTTACTCCAGAAGCTCGGCATCACGACGTGCACCTGATCTGCGGGCGGCTCAGTGAAGAACATCAGCACGATCACCCGCACATAGAAGTACGCCGCTACCCCGCTGGCGATCACACCGATGATGACCAACGGCACGGCGCCGCCCTTGGCCGCCGCTTGGAAGACCGCGAACTTGCTGACGAACCCGCTGGTCAACGGGATGCCCGCGAACGCCAGTAAGAACATCGAAAATAGCAGTCCCACAACGGGATAACGCTGGCTCAACCCGGCCCAATGCGACATGGTGGCGTCTTCGTCGCCGTCCGGGTTGCGGACCAGGCCGACGA
>NZ_JBAPPI010000646.1:0-7277 GCF_049280035.1 Mycobacterium sp.
CGCGCACCAGCGGCAGCGTCAACCGGAAGCAGGCGCCCTCGCCCGGCTCGCCCCAGGCCTCCAGCCGCCCCTGGTGCAGGCGGGCGTCCTCGACGCTGATCGCCAGCCCCAGCCCGGTCCCACCGGATTGCCGCACCCGCGACGGGTCCGAGCGCCAGAATCGGCTGAAGACCAGCTTCTCCTCGCCCGGTCGCAGCCCGACGCCGTAGTCGCGGACGGTGACGGCGACGGTGTCTTCGTCGGCGGCCATCCGGATCCGCACCGGCTTGTGCTCGGCGTGGTCAATGGCGTTGGCGATCAGGTTGCGCAGGATCCGCTCGACCCGGCGGGGGTCGACTTCGGCGATCACCTCGTCGGACGGCATGTCGACAATCAGCTGGACCCCCGCGTCTTCGGCCAGGTGACCCACATTGCCCAGCGCGCTGTTGACGGTCGCGCGGAGGTCGACGGCCTCCACCGACAGCTCGGCCACACCTGCGTCGTGTCGTGAGATTTCCAGCAGATCGTTGAGCAGCGTCTCGAACCGGTCCAGCTCGCTGACCATCAGCTCGGTGGACCGCTGCAGCGCCGGTTCGAGGTCTTCGTTGTGGTCATAGATCAGGTCGGCGGCCATCCGGACGGTGGTCAGCGGGGTACGCAACTCGTGGCTGACATCGGAGGTGAAGCGGCGCTGCAGGTTACCGAACTCCTCCAGTTGGGCGATCTGCCGCGACAGGCTTTCGGCCATGTCGTTGAACGAAACCGCTAGCCGGGCCATGTCGTCTTCGCCGCGGATCGGCATCCGCTCGGACAGATGCCCTTCGGCGAACTGTTCGGCTGTACGGGCGGCGGCCCGCACCGGCACCACCACCTGCCGCGTGACCAACCACGCGATGCCGGCCAGTAGCACCATCAACACCAGGCCGCCGGTCGCCATGGTGCCGCGGACCAGTGCGATCGTGCTTTGCTCGTTGCCCAGCGGGAAGATCAGGTAAAGCTCGAGGTTGGTCACCCGCGACGACGTCGGGGTGCCGATAACCAGCGCCGGACCCGAGAAGCCCTCGGTGTGCACGGTCGCGTACTGATAGGCGACCTGCCCGGCCTTGACGAAGTCCCGCAGCGCAGCGGGCAGCTGATCGACGGGCCCGGCGGCGGCCGCGGGCCTCGGACCGTAGCCGGGTACCACCAGCACCGCGTCGAACGCACCGGCCAGCCCGGCGCCGGACGTCGGATCGGTTTTGGACGTCAACGTGCTGCGGGCAAGTTGCAGGCTGCTGTCCAGCGACCGCGCCTCCTCGCCGCTGACGATCCCGCTGACCGTGTTACGGGCCCGCTCGATTTGCTCCGTCGCCGCACGGACCTTGACGTCAAGAACGCGGTTGGTGACCTGACTGGTCAGCACGAAGCCGAGCACCAAGATCACTGCGAGCGACATTCCAAGCGTCAGGCTGATCACCCGAAGTTGCAACGAACGGCGCCAAGCCACGCCGACGGCCCGACCCAATGCACCCATGCCGCGCACGACCGGGCCAGCACGGCCCGAGCGACTGCGAATGCGTGGCTTTGAGCCCCACATCACCAGCGCCGCCCCCCGGCAGCGGGTGTCACGGAGGTCCGGCCTTGTATCCCACTCCTCGAACGGTCAGCACAACGGTCGGGTTCTCCGGGTCTTTTTCGACCTTGGCGCGCAGACGTTGGACATGCACGTTCACCAAGCGGGTATCCGCTGGGTGACGGTATCCCCACACCTGTTCGAGCAGCACATCACGAGTAAACACCTGGCGGGGTTTACGCGCCAACGCCACCAGCAGGTCGAACTCCAGCGGCGTTAGGGAGATCTGCTCGCCATTGCGAGTCACCTTGTGCGCCGGCACATCGATGTCCACGTCGGCGATTGACAGCATCTCGGCGGGCTCGTCATCGTTGCGCCGCAGCCGTGCCCGCACCCGAGCGACCAGCTCCTTGGGCTTGAACGGCTTCATGATGTAGTCGTCGGCACCCGACTCCAAGCCGAGGACAACATCGACGGTGTCGGTCTTGGCCGTGAGCATCACAATCGGGACACCCGAATCGGCGCGCAGCACCCGGCACACGTCGATGCCGTTCATACCGGGCAACATCAAATCCAGCAGCACCAGGTCGGGTCGCAGCTCGCGCACAGCAGTGAGCGCCTGGGTGCCATCACCGATGACCGCGGTGTCGAAACCTTCTCCGCGCAACACAATGGTCAGCATCTCGGCCAGCGAAGCGTCGTCGTCGACCACGAGAATCCTTTGCCTCATGGCGTCCATGGTGTCACCAGATCTTGATAAAACGCAGCTGCCACACGCGCGTTTCTTGCCCGAATACCACAGTTCGCGCCGTTAGGCCGTCAACCTGGCCGCCAGCTGGCCAGGATCGACGTCCGCATCGACCACCACCCAGCGGCCGCCGAAGCCCGCGGCGGCCAGGCCGGCGTACACCGCGCCGGTGCGTTGCTGGAGCTCGTCGTCGCGTTCGTAGGCATCTCGCGACCGGCTGGCATCCTGGTGGGCGCGCTGGCGGGCGCGTTGGCCGGCAAGTTCAGCCGAAACCCCAAGCAGCACTTGCCAATCCGGTGCAGGAAGTTGCAGCCGGTGGTATTCGATCTGATGTACCCAGCCCACCACCTCACCGGAGGCGTCCTGGTGCAGTCGGGCGGCGCTGTAGGCCGCGTTGGACGCCACGTAGCGGTCCAGGATCACCACGTCGTGGTCGCCGCACAGTGCCCGGATTTCTGCAGCGGCGCCAGCACGGTCCAGCGCGAACAGCATCGCCATCGCATACACCGACGAAGCCAGGTCACCGTGCTGGCCGTGCAGCGCCTCAGCCGCCACGTCGGCGGCCACCGACTGCCCGTATCGCGGAAACGCCAGCGTGGCCACCGACCGCCCGCCAGCTTCAAAGGCCGCGCGCAGACCCTGCGAGAGGGTGCGCTTGCCGGCGCCGTCGACGCCCTCGATGGCGATCAGCACGTCGCGAGCCTATCGATGTGTGTTGAGATTGCGCACAGGGTCGTGAAATGCCCGGATCAACAGCCCTACGTGCAATCTCAACGACGGGTAACCGAAATCAGTAGCGGTAGTGGTCCGGCTTGTAGGGCCCGTCGACGTCGACGCCGATGTACTCGGCCTGCTCCTTGGTCAGCTTGGTCAGCTCGCCGCCGAGTGCGGTGACGTGCACGCGGGCGACCTTCTCGTCGAGGTGCTTGGGCAGCCGGTATACCTCGTTGTCGTACTCGTCGTTCTTGGTCCACAGCTCGATCTGGGCGATGACCTGGTTGGAGAAGCTGTTGCTCATCACGAACGACGGGTGCCCGGTGGCGTTGCCCAGGTTCAGCAGCCGGCCCTCGGACAGCACGATGATCGATTTGCCGGTGTCTTTGAAGGTCCACAGGTCGACCTGGGGGCGGATGTTGGTCTTGGTGGCGCCGGACTTCTCCAGCCTGGCCATCTGGATTTCGTTGTCGAAGTGGCCGATGTTGCCCAGGATCGCCTTTTCCTTCATGGCCTTCATGTGCTCAAGGGTGATGATGTCCTTGTTGCCGGTGGTCGTGATGACGATGTCGGCCTCGCCGATCACGTCCTCCACCCGCTTGACGTCGTGGCCCTCCATCAGCGCCTGCAGCGCGTTGATCGGGTCGATCTCGGTGACGGTCACCCGCGCGCCCTGGCCGGCCAGCGAGTCCACCGAGCCCTTGCCGACGTCGCCGTAACCGCAGACCAGCACGGTCTTGCCGCCGATGAGGACGTCGGTGCCGCGGTTGATGCCGTCGATCAGCGAGTGCCGGCAGCCGTACTTGTTGTCGAACTTCGACTTGGTGACCGAGTCGTTGACGTTGATCGCCGGGAACGCCAGGTCGCCGGCCGCGGCGAACTGGTAGAGCCGCAGCACGCCGGTGGTGGTCTCCTCGGTGACGCCCTTGATCGACTCGGAGATCTTGGTCCACTTGCCCTTGTCGGTCTCGAAGCGGTGGCGCAGCAGCTTCAGGAACACCCGGTGCTCAGCCGAGTCGTCCTCGTCGTCGGGCGGCACCACGCCGGCTTTCTCGTACTGCGCACCGCGCAGTACCAGCATGGTGGCGTCACCGCCGTCGTCGAGGATCATGTTGGCCGGCTCGCCCGGCCAGGTCAGCGCCTGCTCGGCGGCCCACCAGTACTCCTCGAGCGTCTCGCCTTTCCACGCGAACACCGGCACACCCTTGGGCTCCTCGGGGGTGCCGTGCGGGCCGACGACCACGGCGGCCGCGGCGTGGTCCTGGGTGGAGAAGATGTTGCATGACGCCCAACGCACTTCGGCGCCCAGCGCGACCAGCGTTTCGATCAGCACCGCAGTCTGCACCGTCATGTGTAGCGAGCCGGAAACCCGGGCTCCCTTGAGCGGCTGCACGTCGTGGTACTCGCGGCGCAGCGACATCAGACCCGGCATCTCGTGTTCAGACAGCTCGATGTCGCGGCGACCGTAGTCCGCCAACGACAGGTCGGCCACCTTGAATTCGATGCCGTTGCGAACGTCGGCGCTCACCGAATTTTCGGTCGTCGTCATGTGTAAGCCCATTCCTTCGTCATCAACTAATTAGCTTGCATATACATTAGTCCCGACGCGGCGGTGCCCTGATGCGGGGTCAGTCGGGCTCAATGACACCGTAGCGTTCGGCGGCCGGTGTCATCAGCCGCGCCAGATCCGCGGCGACGTCATGATCGGCCTCCGGCGGCATCGACACATAGCTAATGCACAACCGGACGATCGCACGAGCCATGATGCCTGCGTCCTCGTCGCTGGCTTTGATCCAGCTGTGCTGGAACGATGACGTCAGCCGAGCCGAGCAGTGGGTGATGATCGGCCCGCTGTCGGTGGTGATGATTTGCAGCAGATCGGGTTTCGCCACCCCGCTCAGCAACGAGATGACCAATGGGTCGGACGCCGACTCGGAGAAGAACGACCGAAATCCCTGCAGGAATGCGGCATAGACGTCGCCGACGTTGGAGTAGATGGCGTCTTCGACGGCGTTCACCAGTCGGTCGGCCAACCGCAGCGCGTAGCCCTGGGCAAGACCTTGCCGCGAGCCGAATTCGTTGTAGATCGTCTGCCGGCTGATGCCGGCGGCGCGGGCCACATCGGCCAGCGTGATCGCCGACCAGTCGCGGCTGAGTAGCAACTCGCGCATCGCGTCGAGCACCGAATCATGCAACAGGGCCCGTGACGCCTCGGCGTACGGGACCCGTTGCTTCACAAGCACGACACTAGGCGTTGCGCCGCTCGCCCTCATCGCTTCGCTCTGCATCGTCGCCGGCGGAGTGCTCACGAACGTGCGACTTCGACCATCTCGAAGTCGGATTTCGCTGCGCCGCAGTCCGGGCAACTCCAATCTTCACCGATGTCGTCCCAGCGGGTGCCAGGCGCGATGCCGTCTTCTGGCCAGCCCTTGGCCTCGTCGTACTCAAAGCCGCACTGCACACACACGAACAGCTTGAACGGGTTCTGACGCTCTTCGCGCAAGCGCTCATCGCAACTCATTTGTTTGCTCCCATCTTTCTAAGCCGGTTGGAAGTCGAACTTTTCTCGTACCGCGCAGTCCGGGCAGCACCAGTCTGCGGGGATCTGCTCCCAGCGCGTTCCCACTGGAAATCCTTCTCGTGCAGCACCTTTAGCTTCGTCGTAGACGTAACCGCAGCCGGGGCAACGATAGGCGGTCATCATGCCGCCGTCCGGTAGCGGGCCAGGACCTTCTGTCGCCGGCGCGGTTGGATGTTGACCCGGGTGATATCGCCGCCGTAATGCGCCAGCACCCGGTGGTCCATCAACTTGCGCCACAGCGGCGGAAAGTAGGTCAACCCGATCAGCGCCGCATAGCCGCTGGGCAGATTCGGCGCCCCGTCCATGCTGCGCAGCGTCTGGTAGCGGCGGGTCGGGTTGGCGTGGTGATCGCTGTGTCGCTGCAGGTGGTACAGGAAGAGGTTGGTGACGATGTGATCGGAATTCCAGCTGTGCTCGGGGGTGCAACGCTCGTAGCGGCCGTTGGCGTTCTTTTGCCGCATTAGCCCGTAGTGCTCGAGGTAGTTCACGGCCTCCAGCAAGCTGAAGCCGAAGACCGCCTGGATGACCAGGAACGGGATCACCGCCGGGCCGAAGATCGCGATCAGCACACCCCACAACACCACCGACATCAGCCAGGCGTTGAGCACGTCGTTGGACAGATAGGTCTTGGGGTTCCACGGGCTGGCACCCTGCCGGCGCAGCCGCTGTGCCTCCAGCCCCCAGGCCGAGCGCAGACTGCCGAAGACGCTGCGGGGCAAGAACTCCCAGAATGTTTCACCGAAGCGAGACGACGCCGGGTCTTCCGGTGTGGCGACCCGCACGTGGTGGCCACGGTTGTGCTCGATGTAAAAGTGGCCGTAGCCGGTCTGCGCCAGGGTGATCTTGGACAGCCAGCGCTCCAGCGACTCCTTCTTGTGACCCATTTCGTGCGCGGTGTTGATGCCGACTCCACCGAGGGCCCCCACCGAGAGCGCCAGACCGATCTTGGCCGGCCAGCTCAGCGGCCCGTCGTAACCCAACCAGCTCAGGTTCGACGCGGTGAACAGATAGGCACCAAGGAACATGCTGAGGTACTGGAACGGGATGAACACGTACGTGCAGTAGCGGTAGTACTTGTCGTTCTCCAGCCAGTCCATCACCTCATCGGGTGGGTTCTGCCCGTCAGACCCGAACCGCAGGTCAAGCGCCGGCAGCAGGACGTAAAGCAGGATCGGACCGATCCAAAACAGCACCTGCGAGGCGGTGTGCCAACCGAGTTGGTTCATCGCCCAGACGATCGGCAGGATCACCAGCAGCAGCGTCGGGACGATCAGTCCCATCAACCACAGATAGCGCTTCTTGTCCTGCCACGCAAAAGCGTTTGGGCCTATAGCGGCGGTCATATCGCCAACCTCCTCGTGAGTCAGAGCACCTTGAGATTGGACAATACTGGACTCTGCGTCTTCTGTCTAGACATAGAGCTATGTTTTGTAAAGCCGATTACGGAGCGGCGGAACCCATACTCGCGGTTTTTTCGGCGGCAGCGGCCTCTCGCCTGGCCAGCACCGAGTGCCGACGGCCGTAGCCCAGGTAGATGGCGACCCCGGCGAGCATCCAGACGCCGAATCGGATCCAGGTCAGCACGGTCAGGTTGATCATCAGCCACAGACACGCGCACACAGAGGTGATCGGCAGCAGCGGCACCCAGGGCGCGCGGAACCCGCGCGGCAGGTCCGGCCGGGTGCGGCGCAAGACGATTACCC
>NZ_JBAPPI010000647.1:0-1937 GCF_049280035.1 Mycobacterium sp.
ATTCAGGAGGAGTGGCCGGCCCCGAGAACCCATGCCCACCGGCTGCGGCGGTGGCTGGTATCACGTGCCAAGGCGAACGGCGCCGACGGCACCGACGACCCGACGGATGCGGCGCCGGCACCGGTCAGCCCCGACCGGGTCAGCCCGTCTTGAGCTTCTCGTAGATCCGCTTGCAGTCCGGGCATACCGGTGAGCCCGGCTTTGCCGCCTTCGTCACCGGGAACACCTCGCCGCACAGCGCCACGACATGGGAGCCCATCACGGCGCTTTCAGCGATCTTGTTCTTCTTGACGTAGTGGAAGTACTTGGGGGTGTCGCTGCCGGTCCCGTCGTCGACGCGTTCGTCGGTATCGGTGCGCTCGATCGTGTGGGTCTGCATGTCTACGTATTGTGCCGGAACAAGCTTCGACGGGGTGGCAGAAGTGTGGAACAGTGGAGAAATGAAGCGCGGCACTGAGCTGGGTTTCGACGACGAGGGCAGGCCGGTACTCATCACCGCCGCCGCTCCCTCATACGAGGTGCAGCAACGCCAGCGAGTGCGGAAATACTTGACGCTGATGGCCTTCCGGATTCCGGCGTTAATTCTGGCCGCCGTCGCATATGGCATGTGGCACAACGGTTTGGTCTCGCTTCTGATCATTGCCGCGTCGTTCCCGCTGCCCTGGATGGCGGTGCTGATCGCCAACGACCGACCGCCGCGCCGCCCCGACGAACCCCGGCGCTTCGACGGGGTCACCCGGCGCACCCCGCTGTTCCCCACCGCCGAACGCCCCGCGCTCGAGCAGTACACGCGCCCAGCGCCGCAACCGGAATCACCATCCGCGGCCACTGACAGTTCCGAATAGCCGTTCGCGGACACTATTTCTCAGCACATTCTCAGACCGTGCGGACATTCGCGCACGTCAACGGGTGTGAGATGGCCACACCGTGGGAACTCATCCCCCAAGTAGGTCGTTGTACCTCATGACAGCTCACGCCTATCAGGAGGGCGCTAATGGCAAATGCCACCACAAGCCGGTTCGACAGCGATCTCGATGCTCAGAGCCCAGCCGCGGACCTGGTGCGCGTGTATCTGAACGGCATCGGCAAAACGGCATTGCTCAATGCAGCCGATGAAGTCGAGCTTGCCAAGCGCATCGAGGCCGGCCTGTACGCCCAGCATCTGCTTGCAACCCGCAAACGCCTCGGCGAGAACCGCAAGCGCGATCTGGCGGCCGTGGTCCGCGACGGTGAAGCAGCACGAGGCCACCTGCTGGAAGCCAACCTCCGGTTGGTCGTGTCGTTGGCGAAGCGCTACACGGGCCGCGGAATGCCGCTGCTGGACCTCATCCAGGAAGGCAATCTGGGGCTGATCCGGGCGATGGAAAAGTTCGACTACGCAAAGGGATTCAAGTTTTCGACCTACGCGACGTGGTGGATCCGGCAGGCGATCACCAGGGGCATGGCCGACCAGAGCCGCACCATCCGGCTGCCCGTTCACCTGGTTGAGCAGGTGAACAAGCTGGCACGGATCAAGCGCGAGATGCACCAGAACCTCGGCCGTGAAGCCACTGACGAGGAACTCGCTGCCGAGTCGGGCATTCCGGTCGAGAAGATCAACGACCTGCTGGAGCACAGCCGCGACCCGGTGAGCCTCGACATGCCGGTCGGCTCCGAGGAAGAGGCGCCGTTGGGTGACTTCATCGAGGACGCCGAAGCGATGTCCGCGGAGAACGCCGTGATCGCCGAGCTGCTGCACACCGACATTCGCACGGTGCTGGCAACCCTCGACGAGCGTGAGCATCAGGTGATCCGGTTGCGCTTCGGGCTCGACGATGGACAGCCCCGCACGCTCGACCAGATCGGCAAGTTGTTCGGCCTGTCCCGTGAGCGGGTTCGCCAAATCGAGCGCGAGGTTATGACCAAGCTCCGCAACGGTGACCGGGCCGACCGACTGC
>NZ_JBAPPI010000648.1:0-7079 GCF_049280035.1 Mycobacterium sp.
ATCAGTTCATGTCCGAGCGCGTCATCTTGGCGTATTCCGGCGGTTTGGACACCTCGGTGGCGATCAGCTGGATCGGCAAGGAGACCGGCCGGGAGGTTGTCGCCGTCGCTATCGATCTGGGCCAGGGCGGTGAGGACATGGAGGTGGTGCGCCAGCGGGCGCTGGACTGCGGCGCCGTGGAAGCCGTTGTCGTCGACGCCCGCGACGAGTTCGCCGACAGTTACTGTCTGCCCACCATCTTGTCCAACGGTCTCTACATGGATCGCTATCCGCTGGTATCGGCGATTAGCCGGCCGCTCATTGCCAAACATCTGGTCGCGGCGGCCCGCGAGCACGGCGGAAGCATCGTCGCGCACGGCTGCACCGGTAAAGGCAACGACCAGGTTCGATTTGAAGTTGGATTCGCCTCGCTGGCACCGGATCTGGAGGTGCTCGCGCCCGTCCGTGACTATGCGTGGACTCGGGAAAAGGCCATCGCTTTCGCCGAAGAGAACGCCATCCCGATCAACGTTTCCAAACGCTCACCGTTCTCCATCGACCAGAACGTGTGGGGCCGAGCGGTGGAAACTGGCTTTCTGGAGCACCTGTGGAATGCGCCGACCAAGGACATCTACGCCTACACCGAAGATCCCACCGTCAACTGGAACACCCCCGATGAGGTGATCATCGGATTCGAGCGTGGCCTACCGGTGTCGATCGATAGCAGGCCGGTGTCGGTGCTGCAGGCGATCGAGGAACTCAACAGCCGTGGCGGCGCGCAAGGTGTCGGCCGTCTCGACGTGGTCGAAGACCGGTTGGTCGGCATCAAGAGCCGCGAAATCTACGAGGCGCCGGGGGCGATGGTACTGATTACCGCGCACACCGAACTCGAGCACGTCACGCTCGAGCGCGAGCTGGCGCGGTTCAAGCGGCACACCGACCAACGTTGGGCGGAACTGGTTTACGACGGGTTGTGGTACTCACCGTTGAAGACGGCGCTGGAGGCATTCGTCGCCAAGACCCAGGAACATGTGTCCGGCGAAATCCGGATGGTGTTGCACGGCGGCCACATTGCTGTCAACGGCCGGCGCAGCACCGAATCCCTCTACGACTTCAACCTGGCGACCTACGACGAGGGGGACAGCTTCGACCAGTCCGCTGCCAAGGGCTTCGTGTATGTGCACGGGCTGTCGTCGAAAATCGCCGCGCGCCGGGACGCGGCTGCCGATCAAACATGACCACCAACGAAGGATCGCTGTGGGGTGGGAGGTTCACCGACGGCCCGTCCGATGCGCTGACGGCGTTGAGCAGATCCACCCACTTCGACTGGGTGCTGGCGCCCTACGACATCACCGCGTCCAGGGCGCACACCGTGGTGCTGTTCCACGCCGGGTTGCTCACCGACGAGCAGCGTGATGGGCTACTGGCCGGGCTGGACAGCCTCGCCGAGGACGTTGGTGACGGCAGCTTTGTCCCGCTGCCCATTGACGAGGACGTGCACGCCGCGCTGGAACGCGGGCTGATCGACCGGGTCGGGCCCGACCTGGGCGGTCGGCTGCGGGCCGGCCGTTCACGAAATGATCAGGTGGCCACCCTATTTCGGATGTGGCTGCGTGACGCGATACGGCGAGTGGCCGCCGGTGCGCTCGACCTCGTCGGCGCACTGGTCGCCCAGGCCGCCGCTCACCCGAGCGCCATCATGCCAGGCAAGACACACCTGCAGTCCGCGCAGCCGATCCTGCTGGCACATCATCTACTTGCGCACGCCCACCCGCTACTGCGTGACGTCGACCGGATCGTCGACCTGGACAAGCGCACCGCGGTGTCACCCTATGGCTCAGGAGCGTTGGCCGGGTCGTCGTTGGGACTTGACCCGGACGCGATCGCCGCACAGCTCGGCTTCGCAACTGCAGCCGACAACTCTATCGACGCCACTGCGGCAAGGGACTTCGCCGCAGAAGCGGCGTTTGTTTTCGCGATGATCGGCGTCGACCTATCGAGGCTTGCCGAGGACATCATCCTTTGGAGTTCAACCGAATTCAGCTATGTCACCTTGCACGACTCGTGGTCGACCGGCAGCTCGATCATGCCGCAGAAGAAGAACCCCGACATCGCTGAGCTGGCTCGCGGCAAATCCGGTCGGTTGATCGGAAACGTCGCCGGGCTGCTGGCGACGCTGAAGGCGCAGCCGCTGGCCTACAACCGGGACCTGCAAGAGGACAAAGAGCCGGTGTTCGACTCGGTGGCGCAATTGGAGCTGCTGCTGCCCGCGATGGCCGGACTGGTGAGCAGCCTGACGTTTGACACCGAGCGAATGGCAGCGCTGGCCCCGGTTGGTTACACCCTGGCCACGGATATCGCCGAATGGCTGGTGCGCCAAGGTGTCCCGTTCCGGGACGCCCATGAGTCGGCGGGGGCGGCGGTGCGGGTCGCCGAGCAGCGCGGGGTCGGGCTGGACGAGCTAACCGACGACGAGCTGGTTGCCGTCAGCAGCGACTTGACTCCCGAGGTCCGTGAAGTGCTCACTATCGAGGGTTCGGTGTCGGCACGCGACGCGCGCGGCGGCACCGCGCCGGCCCGGGTCGCCGCGCAGCTCGATACGGTTCGTGCCGCCGCCCAACGACTTCGGCAGCAGCTGAGCCGCTGAGCCCTGCGCCAACCTCACTCGACGACTTCGGAGAGTTCCAGCCAACGGTTCTCTAGCCCGGCGACGTCGTCTTCAAGGTCGCGCAACTCCTGGGTAAGCCGGGTGACGCCGACGTGGTCGGATTGGTCATGCTCGGCGAGTTCCTGGTGCTTGGCCACGATCTGGTCTGCCAGCCGCACCAGCCTGCGGTCGATTGCAGCGATCTCCTTCTGCGCGGCGCGCAATTCCGCACCCGACATTGCCTGCGGCTCAGCGTTGCTGGGCGCCGGCGGCGCCGCTACCGGGACTGCGGTCGGTTGCGCGGCCAGCCTCAGGTATTCGTCGACACCACCGGGCAGATGCCGCAGGCGGCCATCCAGGATTGCGTATTGCTGGTCGGTGACACGCTCCAGCAGGTAGCGGTCGTGGGAGACGACGATCAACGTGCCCGGCCAGGAGTCGAGCAGGTCTTCGGTGGCGGCCAGCATGTCGGTGTCCACGTCGTTGGTGGGTTCGTCGAGCAGCAGCACATTGGGCTCTGCCAGCAGCGTGAGCATCAGCTGCAGCCGACGGCGTTGCCCGCCGGAGAGCTCACCGACGCGCGCCGAAAGCTGCTCGCCGGCAAATCCGAGCCGCTCCAACAACTGCGCCGGAGTCATGTCGCGGCCGTCGACGTGATAGCCGCTGCGCAGCCGGCCCAGCACGTCAGCGACCCGCTCGCCGGCCAGCGGCGCCAGCTCATCGCCTCGTTGGTCGAGGATTGCTGACTGAACAGTCTTGCCGCGCTTGACTTTCCCGCTGTCGGGTTGCACTGCGCCGGTGATCAGTCCGAGCAGGGTGGACTTGCCGGCGCCATTAGCGCCGACGATGCCGGTGCGTTCACCGGGGCCGATTCGCCACTCGACATCGCGCAGCACCGGATGGCCGTCGAACGAGACCGATACGTCAAGCAGGTCTACGACATCCTTGCCCAGCCGCGCGGTGGCAAGTTTTGCCAACTCGACGGTGTTGCGCAGCGGCGGCACGTCGGCAATCAGCTGGTTGGCCGCATCGATTCGGAACTTTGGTTTCGACGTGCGCGCCGGTGGGCCGCGGCGAAGCCAGGCCAGCTCCTTGCGCATCAGGTTCTGCCGCTTGGCCTCGGCGACGGCGGTCCGCCGGTCCCGCTCGACTCGCTGCAACACATAGGCGGCGTAGCCGCCGTCGAACGGTTCGACGATTCGGTCGTGCACTTCCCACGTCGTGGTCGCCACCTCGTCGAGGAACCACCGGTCGTGGGTCACCATGAGCAGTCCGCCGGTATTACGGGCCCAGCGTTGGCGCAAGTGACCCGCCAGCCAGGTGATGCCTTCGATGTCGAGGTGGTTGGTCGGCTCGTCCAGCGCGATGACATCCCAATCGCCGACCAGCAGCGCGGCCAGCTGAACACGTCGCCGCTGGCCACCGCTGAGCGTGCCGATCGTCGCGTCCCAGGCGAGGTCGGCGACCAGTCCGCCGACCACGTCGCGGATCCGCGGATTACCGGCCCACTCGTGCTCGGGCCGGTCGCCGACCAGTGTCCATCCCACCGTGCTGCCCGAGTCCAGGGTGTCCGCCTGGCTCAGCGCGCCGGCCCGTAGTCCGGTGCGCTGGGTGACCCGTCCGGCGTCCGGGCGCACCCAACCGGTGAGCAAACCCAGCAAACTGGATTTGCCGTCTCCGTTTCGTCCCACGATGCCGATGCGGTCGCCGTCGCTGACCCCCACGGTCAGCGACTCGAAGACGACCTGAGTCGGATACTCCAGGTGCACCGCCTCGGCTCCCAGCAGGTGTGCCACGGCCCCGAGGCTAGTTGGCGGGACAGACTAGGCTGGCGAACGCACTGGCACCGTGACCAAAGCTGCAGGCACACCCCTTGCGATGTGCCATGATGTGCAGGCTGTCAGGCCCACACGCAGCACAGGATCGTCTCAGTTGGTAGGGAGCGGCGGCATGGATCTGAACCTTTCAGCGGTCACGCGACCGGTTGAGCGTCTGGTGGCGACAGCACAGAACGGCCTGGAAGTTCTGCGGCTCGGCGGCCTGGAAACCGGCAACTCCCCGTCGCCGTCTCAGGTCGTGGAGAGCGTGCCCATGTACAAGCTTCGGCGGTACTTCCCGCCGGACAGTCGGCCGGGGCACCCGCAGGCGGGGCCGCCGGTGCTGCTGGTGCACCCGATGATGATGTCGGCGAACATGTGGGATGTCACCCGCGAGGAGGGCGCGGTCGGCATCCTGCACGCCGCCGGGCTGGATCCCTGGGTCATCGACTTCGGCTCACCCGATCAGGTCGAGGGCGGCATGCGCCGGAATCTGGCCGACCACATCGTCGCGCTGAGCGAGGCACTCGACGCGATGACGGAAGTCACCGGTCAGGATGTGCACCTGGTCGGCTATTCGCAGGGCGGGATGTTCTGCTACCAGGCGGCTGCCTACCGACGCTCGAAAAGCATCGCCAGCATTGTGACATTCGGCTCACCGGTGGACACCCTGGCAGCGCTCCCGATGGGGCTTCCGCCCAACTGGGCCCCCGGTGTCGCGAATTTCATGGCCGACCATGTCTTTAATCGGCTGGATATCCCAAGTTGGTTGGCGCGCACCGGCTTTCAGATGCTCGATCCGCTCAAGACTGCCAAAGCGCGGATCGATTTCGTGCGCCAACTGCACGATCGCGAGGCGCTGCTGCCAAGGGAAGCTCAGCGCAGATTCCTGGAGTCGGAAGGCTGGATCGCCTGGTCTGGCCCGGCGATCTCCGAGCTACTCAAGCAGTTCGTCGCGCATAACCGGATGATGACCGGCGGTTTCGCCATCAACGGTCAACTGGTGACGCTGACCGATATCACTTGTCCGGTACTGGCTTTCATCGGCGAGGTTGACGACATCGGTCAGCCGGCCGCGGTGCGCGGCATCCGGCGTGCCGCGCCCAATGCCGAGATATACGAGTACTCGCTGCGCACGGGTCACTTCGGGCTGGTGGTCGGATCCAAAGCGGCACAGCAGAGTTGGCCAACCGTCGCCGATTGGGTGCTGTGGATTTCCGGGCATGGTGACAAGCCCACCGACATCTTCCCGATGGCCGACCAGCCCACCGAGCACGCTGACCGCGGCGTCGCGTTCAGCTCCCGGCTGGCGCACGGCCTGGGTGAGGCAGGGGAGGTGGCGCTGACACTCGCCCGCGGCGCGGCCGACGCCGTCGTCGCAGCGAATAAGTCCATGCGCACATTGGCCGTCGAGACCGTCCGAACCTTGCCCCGGCTGGCCCGACTGGGTCAGATCAACGACCACACCCGGATCTCGCTCGGCCGGATCATCGGCGAACAAGCTAACGATGCTCCGAACGGCGAATTCCTGCTCTTCGACGGACGCGTGCACACCTACGAGGCGGTCAACCGGCGCATTGACAACGTTGTGCGCGGCCTCATCGAGGTCGGGGTGCGCCAAGGCGAGCACGTCGGCGTGCTGATGGAGACTCGGCCAAGCGCGCTGGTGGCCATCGCCGCGCTGTCGCGGTTGGGCGCCGTCGCGGTGCTGTTGAAGCCCGACGTCGACTTGGCCGCTGCGGTCCGGCTCGGGGGAGTGACCGAGATCATCACCGACCCGACCAACCTCGAGACCGCGCGGCAATTGCCCGGACAGATTCTGGTTCTCGGCGGTGGTGAGTCCAGGGATCTGCATCTGCCCGATGACGCCGGTGTCATCGACATGGAACACATCGACCCCGATGCCGTCGAGCTCCCGGCGTGGTATCGGGCCAACCCCGGGTATGCGCGGGATCTGGCGTTCATCGGGTTCAACACCGCGGGCGGACAGCTCGTCGCCAAGCAGATCACCAACTACCGCTGGGCGCTGTCGGCGTTCGGCACCGCGTCCGCTGCCAACCTCAGCCGCGCCGACACCGTCTACTGCCTCACCCCGCTGCATCACCAGTCCGGGCTGCTGGTGAGCCTCGGCGGCGCAGTCGTCGGCGGATCCCGCATCGCGCTGTCGCGGGGGCTACGGCCGGACCGGTTCCTGCAGGAGATCCGCCAATACGGCGTGACGGTGGTGTCATACACCTGGGCGATGCTGCGTGAGGTCATCGACGACCCGGCGTTCTCGCTGACCGGCAGCCACCCCGTGCGGCTGTTCATCGGATCCGGCATGCCGACCGGCCTGTGGAAGCGCGTCGTCGAGGTGTTCGAGCCTGCCCATGTGGTGGAGTTCTTCGCCACCACAGACGGGCAGGCGGTGCTGGCCAACGTGTCCGGCGCCAAGATCGGCAGCAAGGGCCGGCCGCTGCCGGGAGCGGGACGCGTCGAGCTGGGCGCCTACGACGCCGAGCATGATCTGATCCTGGAGAACGAAAGCGGGCTGGTCCGCGTCCCAGACGCCAATGAAGTCGGCGTGTTGCTCGCCGAGCCGCGCGGACCGATCGACCCGACTGCGTCGGTCAAGCGCGGTGTCTTCGGTCCCGCGG